>CALJUK010001086.1 GCA_937975745.1 uncultured Planctomycetaceae bacterium
ATGCAGATGCTGCAGGACGCCACTGGCAATCTCCGCCTGGATCGGGTCATCGTCCTCGCAGAACGGAGCGACGTTCCGCGTTCGCATCCGAACCCGCCGGTCCGAGACCGACAGCAGATCGGGAATCGCCGTCCCCACCAACAGATAGGGGCGATCGACATACCGGTGTCCGTGGGCGAAGTAGTTCATCGTTTGCCAGAGACCGCTTTCGAATCGAACTCACTCATCCCCAAGAGAAGCCGGGCCGAGACCCGATTCCGACTTTGTCCATTCTTGTGGACGGTGGACACCCAGGACAAGGGGCGGCGGGGGTGTCATCATACCATTTGTCACCATTTCGCGCCGTGTTGTGTCTGTCCTCGGAGGACACAGCCGCCTTATAATCGCGTGAGTTTTCCTCGCAAGACCGGCAACCGATCGAGTGCAATATGGCGTCGTCAACACGGCCACCTCTAAAACTCTGCGTCCTGGTTCGCGATCATAGCGAACGGGTCAGTTCCGCATGGCAGATGCTCCGCGAACAGCTGCATACAACGCCCGAGATCGAGATCGTCGCTGAGTCTGTCATCGAAGAAGTGCGGCGGGACGACATTCAGGCCGATCTGGTCATTGTGCTCGGAGGTGACGGGGCCATTCTGCGAGCCTGCCGTCAGTTGGGAACAAGGCAGCTGCCAATCCTGGGCGTGAATCTGGGCCGATTGGGTTTCCTGGCCGACCTGTCCCCCGATGAATTCCTGGAGAACTTGGAACACCTGATTCGTCGAGATTATACGGTCACGCAGCACTTGATGTTCGAGTGTACGCACCACGTCGCCCAGGGGAAAAGCGATTCCTTTCTTGGGCTGAATGAGATAGCAGTCAGCGCTGCCGGCCCGCTCAGCATGCTGGACGTCAGGCTGGAAGTCGATGGAAAGCCGGTCACGACCTACAGTGGCGATGGTCTGATCATCAGCACTCCTGTCGGATCGACGGCCCATAGTCTGTCTGCCGGCGGACCACTGTTGAGGCAGGATCTCCAGGCATTCGTGATCACGCCCATCTGTCCGCACACGCTGACCAATCGGCCGTTGGTCGACAATGCCAGCAGCACCTATCGGCTCACCTTTCCAAGTACGGAGGCGTCGGTTGTCCTGGTAATCGATGGGCAGATTCACCGGGACGTAACACCGCAGGACTCCATCGAACTCCGCCGCGCGAACGTAAGTTTCCAATTGGCGCGGATTCCGGGCCACAGTTACTACGGAACGCTGCATCGCAAACTCGGCTGGGCAGGGCAACCGCGCTACAGAGATTATTAATGCGGGCAGGCCGCAACGAGTTGTGTCCACACAATTGCGGTTTCACAACCTGCAAACAAGCAATCGACAGAGCAGGAGTCTGGCGTGAATCCACACGACGCGACATCGACCGCGCTGGACGAATTGATTGGACAGGAGGTCGTCATCGACCTGGCCTCGCCATTCGTCGTTCTGGGGATGCTGATCGGGCAGGATCACCGCTATCTGATCGTGGCGAACGCGGACGTGCATGATCTCCGCGAAACGACCACGACGCGCGAACTCTACACGCTGGAATCGAGGCGGCATGGCATCCGGGCCAACCGCAGCCGGGCACTCGTTTCACGCGACAACGTCGTTAGCATCGCAGCCCTGAACGACGTCGTCGACTGAATTCGCCGCGCTCACCAAAGCTGCCACGCGGAAAACGTCAGCACGTAGATCCCCAGCAGCAGATTGGTGACGGCGTGTGCGATAATGCAGGCCCACAGGTTGCCCGTCCGTGCATACAGCCAGTTGATCCCAGCTCCCCAGACCAAGGCGGCCGACCATTCGACGTGAGCCGCCACAAACAGCAGCGTCACGACAATGAAGCTGAAGGGAGTCACCCGTCCCCAGGGGACCCGATCGAAATTCTCGTCGACCAGATATCGCAAGAGAAACCCCCGCCAGAAGACTTCTTCCATCAGAGGGACCACAACAGCCAGGCCGATGAACCGGATTGCAATGAAGACGGCCGCCAGTCCGTTTGGCAATTCGGCCCAGGGGTTGAAGCCGGACCGCTCGGTACCGACCACCCAGTCTGGCAACAATCGCATGAAAACCTCTTCGGGTGCCCATGCGGCCAGACCAATCCAGACAGCACATCCGACAATGCCAAAGCCGACGGCCGACGGCCAGCCCTGGCTGTTGAACCGCGGATACTGTCGGAAAGCCCAAGCGATACACGCGGAGACGGCAATGATTTTCACCGAATAAGCGACGAGGTGAACTGTTCCCCCAGTCCAGTTCGACTCCAACGCCGTCAGTGCCATGAAGGCCACAAACGGCGCAACGTAGGGGACAGGAGATGCCGTGCGTTGTGCTTCGGGCGAGGGAGGTTCGGTCGAAGTGGGCATTGCGTGCGAAAACTCCAGGAAACGGTGCTTGAGTCCGCATTTGTCGGATCAGCGAATTTCGGTCGTGCCGTCGGACGCGGGAAGATCGGCATGTGACATCGGTGTGAACTGACATGCGTGTTCTGTGATCATGACGGATGGTGGTCACTGTTTTCAATTCGAGTCCTTGCAAGAACTTGCAACTTGACGGCCCTCCTGGACCGATTTACCATCGTAGTGTGATTTTTCGCCCTCTTAGGGCATTGCTACGGCGTTTCGTCGCCGGCACAGCCCTCACCGTCGTCGCCGCTGCTCCTCCAGTAGGAATGTTCTGAGCAATGACGCGATTGAATCTCTCCACTGTCTTGCTCGCCGCCATCCTGTGTGGGTGGGTGACTGCGGGTGCGGGCTTCGCCAACGACAACAAGAAGAAGGTCGATCCGCCACCCCCTCCGCCAACGATTCTGCCAGCGCCGGCGCCACTGGTACCGGTCAAAATGCTGACCGCTGCCGACGTTGATCAGCTGGTGTCGAACGAACTCTACAGCGAACAATTGGCCGATCCTGCCGACGAAAGCACATTCCTTCGTCGCGTCACGCTCGACTTAATCGGCCGTCAGCCGAGGGTTGCCGAGTTAGATTCCTTTCTGCAAGCGCACCCGCAAATGCGCCGGCAGGAAGCGATCGAACGGCTTCTGGACGATCCCGGTTTTGGTCGACGCTGGGCCGACTACTGGAGTGACACGATCAGCTTTCACGTCATTCCACCCGAGTTGCCATTCCTAGTCTACGAACCCTTCAAAGGCTGGTTAGCCGATCAGATCAACGCCAATCGCCGCTGGGACCACGTCGTCCAGGACATCCTGACCGGCACGGGAATGGTTGGGGAGAATCCGCCAGCCACGTTTGTTGCCTATCACCAGGGGAACCCGGTCAAACTTGCGGCAGAAACCGCGCGGGTCTTTCTGGGACTGCAGATTCAGTGCGCCGAATGCCACGACCATCCGTTCGATGACTGGAAGCGCGAAGAGTTCCATCACCTGGCTGCGTTCTACGCCCGGACGTCGGTAAAGATGCCCTGGAATGAAGGAGCCAAGACCGAAGTCAAAGACGCCGGCAAGGGAAGCTACTTCATGCCGAATGCGGCTGACCCACAGAAACCGGGAACCGAGATGGCACCGGCTGTTCTCGGCGGAATTACCATAACGGATATTACAACTGACCTGTCACAGCGTAAGATGCTGAGCAGGTTTGTTGCTGGCGATTCGAACAGCTGGTTTGCCCAGGCGTTTGTGAACCGGATGTGGGCGGAATTGCTCGGCGAAGGTTTCTACGAGCCGGTCGACAATGTCGGGCAATATCAGCCGCATTCGCTACCACAGACGCATGAGGCACTTCGACAGTTTTTTGTCGGAAGCGGTTTCGACACGAAGGCGTTGGTTCGCATTATTGTAAACTCCAAGGCGTACCAGCGGGGCCTTCCCAGCAGCGAGAAGTTGGCCCGGGTGGCTTATGCGGCGGCGCGGCCGAACCGGCTCAGTGGAGACCAACTGTTCCGCTCGCTGGTCACGTCGATCGAACTTCCCAATGTGAAGCCCAAACCGACGGCCCCGACCAAGGGTGTCCGATTCCCCCCCCCTCCGAAGAGCACGCGCGACCTGGTAGCCGACGCCTTCAACTTCGACCCGGCACTCCGCCCGGACGAGGTTCCCCGCACGATGCAGCAGGCAATGTTGCTGATGAACAACGCCCAACTGCAGGCACAGATTGATGCTCGACCGGAAAGCAAGACGGTCCTCAGCCGGTTGCTGGTGAAGTATCCCGACAATGATGACGCAGTGATCGACTCTCTCTACCGCGCAACCTTAGCTCGCAAGCCCCACGCCGAAGAGGTCAGTCTGGCACACGAACACCTCGCCTCGGTGGGTGACCGAAGCCAGGGATTCGAAGACCTGTTATGGGCTCTGCTGAACTCAACTGAATTCTCCTCGCGCCGGTAACAGGCGAACGGGCTCACGACGCCGCTCTTAGGGCCGACGCCTGGCGTTTGCGACACACGACGATTTGGCACGACCGAACGACAGAAAGTCGAGCATGGTCCCATCGAAGCAACAGCCACTCCTGGAAACGGTTCAACCCGTGCTGGACGTCTACGTCGATCGGCGGGGCGGCGTGTCGCGGCGAGGGTTGTTGCGGCAGTTGGGCG
>CALJUK010001087.1 GCA_937975745.1 uncultured Planctomycetaceae bacterium
CCGCAAGCGACGCGTGACTTTCACATCAACGAAGGACTCTCCGCCGACCGAGTCCAGGTCTTGTACAACGGCGTCGATTGCCAACGGTTCACGCCCCGCTCGTCCGACGGTTGGCTCCACGCCGAGTTGGGCCTCCCGCGCGATTCCATGCTGCTGGCAATCATCGGGCAGATCGGTTTACGGAAGGCCCATGACGTATTGGCCGACGCCTGTGCGTTGCTCTCATCGCGGTTGGGGGATGTTTCACGCCGACTCCATCTGCTCGTGATCGGAGAGCGCTTCTCTCAAAAGCCGGAAAGCGTCGAATTTGAGCGTTCGTTCTTCGCAAACATGCAGTCCGCCGGCTGGGAGGGGCGGGTTCATGCGTTGGGCTACCGTTCGGACATCGAGCGGATTCTGCCCGAAATCGACCTGCTGGTCCATCCGGCCCGACAGGAGCCCTTGGGACGCGTTCTGCTGGAAGGGGCTGCCTGCGGGCGCGCTATCGTCGCCACGAATGTCGGCGGGACGGCAGAGATCGTGACCGATCACGCGTCGGCGTTGTTGATCTCGCCCGATCATCCACAGGAACTGGCGTTCGCCATCGCGAGTTTGATTGTCGACGAATCGCAGCGCAGGCAACTTGGAACGGCAGCCCGGGCGACCATTGTCCGCCGGTTTTCACAGTCCCAGTCTGCCGCCGGCTTGAAACTCGCCTGGAATGACCTGCTGACGTGAAGGATCCGCCAGCTTTGCGCGGACCGTCGTGAAGTGCTTCACCACACAGGGAAGGAATCGCGGAGGGAATGTCCTTCGCTGAATCGCAGCGGCAATTGCCTACCGAATCGGCTCGTAAGAAGCGCGGGCTGCCACGCCGACACGCCAGCCGAGGCCGATTGCCACGCGCCAGGATCGATTCCGTCGCTACAACCGGTCTTTTTCGATCGTCCGGTGGGATCCGCAACAAACGACATTCGGCGAACACAGATGACCGACCAGCAATCTCTGCCGATAAGCAAGAAAACTGCGGCGTCGTTGTGACCTACACTTGCTGCGACTTGCACCGATTTCTGTCCCCGAACTTGTTGCGACCGATTCCAAGAGAAATTCAGCCAGGATCATGAACCGAGTCCGGTTGCTGTCTCACAAGCTGATGCTGCTCTCGGCTGCTGTATTCGCCCTCTTCTGCCTCCCGCCCCGTTTGCTCTGGGCCGAGGCCGATTCGAACCAACAGCCGGTAGGCGACCTGACCGTCGCCAGCGAGCACGGCTGCGCAGTGCCAACGTTCGCAGTGCCAGACACGAACTGCTTGCCGGTAGCCTGTCCACTCGACTACTGGGTCGTCAGTTCGCGGTGCTGTCTGCAGGAGATGGCTCCCGGTTGTCCCTCGTGTGACTTACAGGTATTCCGATACACCGCACAGACGGGACTTCAGCGGTCGAGTCTTCCAGAGTTGATTGCGGCCACAAGCCCCTCCGTCCCGATGGCGATCAACGTGCATGGCAGCTTTGTCTCCTGGGAGGACATTCTGGAACAGGCGGGACCGACGGCCGGGTGGCTGCGACGGGCGGCTCCCGGAAAACCGTTGCAGATGGTTTTCTTCACATGGCCCAGTGATATCTCCGTCGCACCGATTCCGCAGATCACGATCGATCAACTCGGGCGACGGGCGGAAACCAACGGGCGGTATCTCGCTGGATTTCTATCGTGCGTTCCGGCCAATGTTCGCGTCTCGATCATCGGGCATTCCCACGGAGCGCGGGCCGCTGCTGCTGCAATGCATTTGATGGCTGGCGGCATCGTCCGTGGTTGTCATGGCGGGACTTGTCAGGGACCAAGCCGCGTCCGGTTGATCTTCGCCGCTGCGGCGTTCAACCACGACTGGCTCAATCATGACGGTCGATATTACTGCGCCATCAACCGAACCGAGTGCGTGTTGAACCTGCGGACCCGTTGCGACGCGGCGTTACTGGCTTACGCCATTCGCTGGCCGATCTCGAAGCGGGCTCTTGGTACCACCGGCTTTACAGGCAAAGACCACGCCGACTTCGGATGGCAGACCACCAAGCTGGCTGATTGCGACGTCAAACCACTGTTGCGGGTGCATCACGTCTGGCCGTACTACTACGCCCAACCGCAGATCGCGAGCTGGATGGCCCCCTACGTTCATTTTCTGGGCGAACCAGCGGTGGGCGACGAAGTCAGCCAGACCAGCGGAGAAGCGTCGGCGACGGGTGAACTCGCCTTCCCGTAAGTCGGCAGCGATACCGGCGGCGCAAGAAAATCGCCCCGGCTTCCAAATCCGATCGGAAGCCGAGGCGCTCGCAAGAGAATCGCTGCTCCCTCAGCTGCATCCCATGCTGTTTCCACAGTTATGGCAGAGATAGCAGTTGCCATTGCGGACCGTGATG
>CALJUK010001088.1 GCA_937975745.1 uncultured Planctomycetaceae bacterium
GTACGCAATGCGTACTAGAACCACTCGGTCGCGACGGACGACTTCTGGCGAATCTGCAGGAAGTTGGGCTCGCGGACCACATCTTGAGGTTCGTGGAGCTGGTAGAGTTCGGTTGGTGCCAGTGGAACATAGCCAGCCGAGGCAGCCGGGGTCAGATCGGGCTGGGTCCGCTCGGCATCACGGTTGGCCATCTCGTCCAGGACGATGGCATGCCACGTCAGATCGCGGTCTTCCACCGGGACATAGTTTTCGCGTGCCCAGCGGCGAAGCCGCAGTTCCTTCACAATATCGTTGGAAGACGTGTCGTCAGCTGATGTGATCGATCGGGTCATGCTCGATTCCTGACGGTTGGCGCAGTCGATGTGCGCAGAGGAAGGGCCAGCGCAAGAGCGTCCCCCCGGACGCCGTGCTGCCTGCCCACTTGCATCGACATCCGCTAGCGCGTCGTGCGAGTCAAACGCCCGATGATGGCCCTTCCGGGGAGAGGTTCACCCTCACCCGCCGCCAGAGTGCACACAATCGTTAGAACGCAATCTGACAGTCAGACCACGTCGGGGACGTGAAACTCTTTGCGAGTCTCCCGGCCGATGATGGCCGTCGCTTCGGGGTTGTCGAGAATCTGTTCGCTCTGTCCGTCATATCGGACTGTCGAACGGGTTCGCAGTGCGATGTTCGCCAAATGGCAGAGGTTGGCGCTGCGATGACCGATTTCAACATCGGCGTTGGGCTTTTCGCGGCTTTCGATGCAGTCGAGGAAGTTGGCCATGTGCGCGATCAGCCGCACTTCGCCGTTCTCCTTGACCGGCTGCGATTTTTCGATCAGCTTCGATCCCTGGTAGATGGTCCACGAATTGTTCAGGCAGACCAGCGTGGCATCGCTGCCATAGAACGCGATGCCCCAGTTGGAATCTTCGATTCCACGGCGGGACCAGGTCCGGTGCTCCCAGGTGATCGCTCCCTGGGGCGAGTCCATCGTGGCGATCTGGGTGTCGGGCGTTTCCTGATCGTCATCGAACGAGTACTTGTCCCCACCACAGGTGACCATCGTGGGGTACTCGATCCCCATTCCCCAGCGGGCGATGTCCAGGGCGTGAATTCCGTTATTGGCACACTCGCCGCCGCCGTAATCCCACCGCCAATGCCAGTTGTAAGGGACCAGGTTCTCTGTGGAGCCGTTCAGCGGTGCCGGTCCACGCCACATGTTGAAATCGAGGTTGGGCGGCGGATCGACCACGGGCTTGTGGCCGATATTTGGCCGCGTGCTGTTGATCCAGGTTCGTGCCATGTGGACTTTGCCGATCCGCCCGGAGCGGACCAGTTCGACCGCCTGCTGGGTGGCAGCCTCACTTCGGCGTTGCGTGCCACTTTGTACGACACGCTGATACTTGCGGGCCGCCTCGACCATTTTGCGGCCTTCGGCGATGTCGTGGGACACGGGCTTCTCGACGTAGACATCTTTGCCAGCCTGGCAGGCCCAGATTGTGGCCAGCGAATGCCAGTGGTTGGGGGCCGAACAGACCAGGACGTCGACCGATTTGTCGTCGAGTGCCACACGAATATCGCGGCCCGTTTTGGGAGCCGGTCGGCCGGTATCAGTCACCAACTTGACGGCGGGAGCAATTGTCTTGTCGTCGACGTCACAAATGTAGGCGAACTCGACCGACGGGAACTTGCTGAAGTAGTCGATCAGACGTTTGCCGCGACCGTTCACTCCCATGACGGCCACGCGGACCGTGCGGCGTTTTTTTTCGGTCTGCTCAGCGGCGGACAACCCGGTTGCCAGTAAGCTGGCTGCGGCAGCCGTCGTTCCCAGAAAATCGCGTCGGTGAATTGCCGCCATGAGTCTCTCCCCTTGATCTACTGGAAGCTGTTGGCTGTCTTCCAAGAGCGGTTGGAATGAACGACCCAGTCCGGGCCGCGGATGGGTGTTTTGGTGGGTTTTCGTCGTGGAATACTCGAGGCACCCGTAAGTTAACGATTATCGCCCATCAGAGCCCGGTGATCAATACGCAATGACTCATTTGCTGGATCGCGCATTGAATCGAGAGTCAACTGTCGAGTCGGTAGCGGTCGAGGACTTGCCCCGTCGCTTTCTGGGCGGTCCGCGCCGCCGAGAGGAGTCGATCGGCCTGCGATGGATGCAGAAAACCGAACGAAAACAGGATCAGTGTCGCCGATCCCAACAGCAGGCCCCGCCGGAGTCGTGGCGATTCGGCCACCAGAGTCACCAGCGGTCCATACCACGGCCGGGATGGTCTCGCCAAGGTGGGCCTTTCGATCGCCAGCCGGGCGTCGACGGCCGTTGACGGATCGACAGCGAGGACTTCTTCCCCAGGACGGATCGCGTCGAAGTCGACTCGGGCAAGTTGTTCTTTGAAATGCGTGTCCTGCGCAATCGCCTGCGATACACGTTCCAGGTGTGCGATCTGCTGCTCCATCTGCACCAACTGGATCTGCCCTTCGCGATAACGCTGGCGGAGTTCGATCTGAATCGCCAATCGGGGTGACAAAGCGACGGCTCCGTACAGCAATCCGGCGGTCAGCAAAGCCAGCCAGAACAGACCCGACACGATCCACGTGCGGGACGGTTCGGCTTTGGTTGTGACACGGCGAGGTCGCATGAAGGAACTCTCTGAATCGAAGGACCCGAAGGGCAACGCGCTGCCGAAGGTCCTTCGCGAATGCTTCGGGCGAGGTTGCAACACCTCGCCGCCATGCCGCCCGGTCGAGCCAGCCCTCCGCACTCTGCACGAACGGTACGTTTTGCAAAACGACGAAACTACCGAATGTATCGGCAGATCGGCCCGTCAGTAGTCTGGCGAAAGTGCAACGGGCCCAACGAAAAGGCCTTCCGACGCCGGATGTGACGCTCGGAAGGCCTGTTGCGGGCTATTTGCCGTTATCGTCAGGTTCGGACCGGCTCTGGAACCGCTTCTAGATCGTGCCGCCGAAGACAGCCGATCCGCCGAGAATTTCTTCGATCCGCAACAACTGGTTGTACTTGCAGATGCGGTCAGTTCGGCTGGCCGACCCGGTCTTGATCTGGCCTGTTCCCAATGCGACGGCCAAGTCGGCGATGGTGGTGTCCTCGGTCTCGCCCGAGCGGTGGCTCATGACGGCGGTGTAGCCGTTCCGTTTGGCAAGATCGACGGCCTGGATCGTTTCTGTCAACGAGCCGATCTGGTTGACCTTCACCAGGATGCTGTTTCCGATGCCTTCCTCGATCCCGCGGGACAGCCGCTTGACGTTGGTGACGAACAGGTCGTCGCCAACCAGTTGGACCCGGTCGCCGATGACGTTGGTCAGATTTTTCCAGGTGTCCCAGTCGTCTTCGGAGCAGCCATCTTCGATCGAGCAGATGGGATACTTCTCGGACCAGCCGGCGAGCAACTCGACCATCCCGTCGCCGTCCAGCTCTTTGCCTTCGAGTTTGTAAGTTTTGGACTTTGCGTCATAGAACTCGGTGGCAGCACAGTCCAATGCGAGTTTGACTTCGTCCCCCGGCTTGTAGCCGGCCTTCTCGATCGCCTGCAGAATGACCTGGATGGCCGATTCGCTATCCTTCAAGTCGGGTGCAAAGCCCCCTTCGTCACCGACGGCCGTACTCATGCCCATGTCGGCGAGAACCTTTTTCAGGTTGTGAAAGATCTCGACGCCGCAGCGGAGCGCATCGCTGAAGGTCGTGAAACCGAGCGGCATGATCATGAATTCCTGGATGTCGATGCCGTTGTTGGCATGCTCGCCGCCATTGATGATGTTCATCATGGGAGCGGGCAGTCGATTCGCGCCCACGCCGCCCAGATAGCGGAACAATGGCAGGTAGCTGATCCGGGCGGCACAGTGGGCCGCAGCCAGTGAACAGCCGAGAATGGCGTTAGCACCCAGGCGAGATTTGTTCTCTGTCCCGTCGAGCCCGATCATCGTCTCGTCGAGCATGGCCTGGTCGGACACGTCCAGGTCGATCAGGGCGTCGGCAATTTCCTCGTTGATATTCTCGACGGCCTGCTGCACACCTTTCCCCAGGAAGTAGTCCTTGCGGCCGGTGTCGCGCAGCTCGTGAGCTTCGTGGGCGCCGGTGCTGGCACCGCTGGGAACGGCCGCCCGGCCGATCGTGCCGTCTTCGACCTCGATATCAACTTCGACGGTGGGATTGCCGCGGCTGTCGAGAATCTGACGGGCATGGACGGATGTGATCGGCATACTCATGGTTCGGTCTTTCGTTTTCTGGTATTCGCAGGTGCCAAGTGCACCCATTGGCTTGGCTTTCGTCGATTCGGATTTCGCGAACTTGAACTTCGCGTCAGCGAGGCTCTCTTGTACCAGATCTGGTCCCAATTCCACCACAAACCGGGGCAGGCCGATCGTCAAAAAAACTTCACATTCATCTTTTCCCAAGGGAAATGCCCGCCCACCGGCCGACACGTTTGCCAGTCCGCTTGTCAATCTGCGACAATCCGACCAGCGAACGAGCAGAGGCTGCGATTCGGTACCTGAGAGACGCCCGAGCACTGAGATCTCGGTCGGGCTTGGGCTGACCTGCCGGAACTCGACCTGCCGGAACTCGAACCGAAGAATTGGAAACCAGGAACACGCGACCATGTTTACAGGGCTGATCGAGGCACGCG
>CALJUK010001089.1 GCA_937975745.1 uncultured Planctomycetaceae bacterium
TGGCGGCCACCCCCCGCGCCGGATGTCGAGCTGTAGATGTCGCAGCCAACACCATCGCTTGCAGGATGAATGATGCGACCGTTGTCATCAACCAGCTTTCGGCCAGCCAGTTCCCCGACTTCGGTGACTGCATTGACGACACCGACGGTGACGTCGGCTACGGGTTGCTCGACCGTTGTGGGAGCCTCGCCGCGATAGGTCTGGCGGTACACACCGTCGATCTGTTCGATCAGGATCGCCTTGGTGGTCGTACTGCCACAGTCGGTCGCCAGGATGACACGAATGTGATCGAGGGGGGGAAGTTTCTTGTCAGCCACGGCTACACCCCGTCTTCATACCGATTGGCGTCTTTTTGCCCGTTGCCACATGAAGGCGAAGCGTGTTGCGATCCTGAACTCGCTTCAGGCTGGTCGGCATTGAGGGGCTTCTTTCCGTGAAGCATGATTTGCGTGCGATGCCTTTCATCCTCAAGGCAGATTCCGATGGGCCAGGCTGAACGAACGGTGGAATCGAGAGACAATCCCCAAGCAACGATTACGGTCTGGCGGTAACGCCATCACCTGCTGGCCTTTCGCCCCGAAGCTGTTCGAACCGGCGAATCGTCTCCAACAGGATGGCGACCGAATCCCGACGTTCCAGGAATCGGGCAAAAATGTGATGTGCCCGCGTGTCTGTCAGCACAGACAGGAACGGCGAAAAAAAGTGCAACAACTGCGAACTCAGGTAGTGCAACGGCTGTGACGATTCCAGCAAGAGGACTGCTGGCGTTGTCAGCTCGCGGCGGACAACAAACTCGCACAGACGCTCCACGACGAACAACTCCCGGCGCGTCGGAGGCGGATCATCGAATTCATTCACCTTGAACGCATGCCTCAGCCACTTCATTGTCTGTTATTCATTGTCTGTTACCCCCCGAGAGTCCCCAACGGGCGGCCATCGGGTCGTGGGTTACTTTAGGACAAATCTCCGCCGCCTGATTGTGCTGAACCAGCCAATCTACGTCGACGATAGCTGTTGCTGAAGATATCAGGTCGAAATCCGAATTGCGACCCGTCCGACAGGGGAAGCCGGGCAGGGGTCGACATGGGTCAGGAACTGCCGAACGGATATCGGATACAGTCTGATGCCGGGCGCTGTCCTGATGTTGGGCGCTAGGGAGCCAGGCCGTCGGTCGATCGCGAGAAGGACGCTTCGTCGGGATCGAGCGGGTCCGCTTCGGGCAGTGTGAAGAAGAACGACGAGCCAACATTCGGCCGCGAATCGACCCAAATGCGACCGCCGTGCGTTTCGATAATCTTCTTGCAGATGGCCAGCCCGATGCCCGTTCCCGGATAACGATCTCGTGTGTGCAGTCGCTGAAACATCGCGAAGATTCGATCACGAAACTGCGGGTCCAGCCCGATGCCATTGTCGCGGACGGCAATCAGACATTCGCGGTGCTGCTGCCGGGCGGTGATCTGAATTCGCGGAGGCCGATCGCTGTGGAACTTGAGTGCATTGCCGATCAGATTGTGGAACAACTGTTTCATCAACGTCGGTTCGACGTACAGCGTGGGAAGCGGACCAACCGAAACACGGGCTCCGATCTCGTCAATGGCTGTCTGCAGGCCGTCCAGCGTCTCGCGGACAATCTCCGTCAGGTCAGTGGCTTGGGCCAGTCTTTTGCCGGTGTGCACCCGCGAATAGGCGAGCAAGTCATCGATCAGTTTCCGCATCCGTTTCGAACCGTCGACAGCGTGATCCAGAAACGACAGTTCTTCTTCGTTGAGTTTCTCGCTGCATCGCCGCTTGAGCAACTGGCAAAAACCGGCGACCGCGCGGAGTGGTTCCTGCAGGTCGTGGGATGCGACGTAGGCGAACTGTTTCAGGTCTTCGTTGCTTCGTTCGAGTTCCTTGGCATACTGCTGTAGTTTCAGCTCCGCCTCGATGCGGTCGGTCACATCTCGCAGAAAGATACCGAAACCCGCCTGTCCGTGAGACGGAACTGGCACAATGGCGATCTCCGCGACAAAGCGTTCGCCGTTCTTGCGGATCGCCGGGATCTCGTTGTGAGATTCCAACAGCGAGCCCTTCTCGTTGCGGGTCCGGTACCGTTCGAGATTACTCCGAGGCCGATCGCTGCCGGCGGGTGCGAACAGCAGCAGGTTCACGTCCTGACCAATCACCTCATTGCGGGTGTAGCCCAGTGTCTGTTCGGCAGCCCGGTTGAATGCCAGGATGCGGCCTTCGGCATCGGCAATGATGAGGCAGTCAAGCATCGCCTCGAAAACCGCCTGCCGAGTTTGTTCGGTATCGCGGAGGGCCGCTTCGGATTGACGGGCTGGCGTAATGTCCCAGAAAGCGACCTGCACCCCCGAGACTTTCCCGTGACTGTCATAACGTGGCGACTTCACCACCTGCACAAACCGTTGTTGGCCGTCCGGACCGATAAACTCTTCCACCTCGTCCAACGTCTGGCCGGTCTGCATCACGCGATCGTCGCCAGCACGGTAGATTTTGGTCAGATGTGGCGGGAACAAATCTTCGTCTGTCATGCCGATTAGCTGCTCGCGCGAATAGCCAAGCTGTCGGCAGAGCGTCTGGTTGGCAAACGTATAACGGCCGTCCCGATCTTTGCAGAGTACCATCAGCGGAATGCTGTCGATCAGACCGTCGGAAACATCCGGCTGTGGCCTACTCCCCGCGGACGCAGTCTTCTCGCCCGGTGTCGGGGCAGCGGACTCGACCTGGTTGCCAACCAGTTGCGCAATCTGCCGGGCGACGACCGACGGAAACCGTCCTGCCAGCGAGGTGACCCAAATTCCGCGGGAGATCAGTTCGACTGTCGTTTCCGCGGGCAGCATGTGTTCGGCGACGATTAACAGGGGCGGACTTTCATCAGACACCAGCCGCTGCCACTCAAGATCGGCCGGAATCGTATCGGTCACACAGAGCACGCTGGCCCGGTAGCCGGCGCTCGCTCCGAACGGCAACTCGTCGGGAGTTGTCCGGTGGACAACGCAAGGAATCGACAACCGGTCCAGCTCGCGCTGCATCGCGTCGCAGATCGAGGGATCAGTCCCGACGAGTAAAACCTGGTGCATACGCGTCCTCACAAACCGACCAGGGCTCGGCCGAAACAATCAGCCCGCAACAGCCTTTTCGTTGTTCGCCGCATTGTTGGTTGCGGGACCGGCCGGATACTGGCCCGGAAGGTCTTCAGCGTACCATGTCTCGAGGATGCTCCGCCAATCGGCAGGAGTGCGGCCTCGGGCGAAAGCGTTCCGCACATCGACACAGCGGGGATGCAGTGCCGCATATTGGATACCGTATTTTCGCATCACGGCGGGGGCCTTCTCGTCGCCGTAAGTCTCCGCTGCCAGGGCGTAGTGCTCGGTCATGACGTCTCGCTGCTCGAGCAAACTCGGCGGTGCCGGGAGAGGGCGACCGGCCAGCAGCGCTTGCGTCTGAGAAAAAATCCACGGGTTTCCAATGGCACCCCGCGCCAAACTGACACCGTCGACACCCGTCGTCCGGATCATCCGCAGGCAATCTTCGGCCGAGAACAGATCGCCGCTACCGATGATCGTTCTCTCGCCCGCATGGTGCTTGACTTCCCGGAGCGCATCCCAGTTACTGGGCCCCCGGTAACCTTGCACGACGGTCCGACCGTGCACTGTGATGGCGGCCACACCGCGTGCAAATGCTCCATCCAGAATCTGAAAGAAACGATCTCTGCTGGCGGCGGAGTCGTCGAGCGCCCGCCGCATGTTGACTGGGACGGGAATCGGGTCCGGGACGGCCGAGCGGACCCGATCGACAATCTGCAGCGCGACGTCGGGCTGACCGAGATGAAATCCTCCTCGGCAGCGTCCGAGAGCCTTCTTCACCGGGCAGCCAAAGTTGATGTCGATGACGTCAAAACCGGCTTCCACCAGACGTATCGCCGCCGGTCCAAACTCGTCCGGGTCGGCCCCCATCAGTTGCCCGCCGACGGGATGTTCTTCGTCAGTGACTTTCAGAAAGTGTCCCGTTCGTTTCCGCTGTTTGAGCGAATTGACGAAGTGATCGACGAATACTTCGCAGAGTGTGTATGGGGCACCGCACCGCCGGGCAATGACACGCATGGGCCAATCGCTATAGCCACTGACTGCCGCCTGCACCGCCGGAGATTCAATCTCGATCGAGCCGATCTGCACGATGAAGTCCCTGCGCGTTATTTGCCGCCCAACATTCCCCGGGCTGCCAGCCAGTCGGTCATCAAGATGGGCCAGTCCGCGACGGGGAGATTGGTCTTACGGATTCCAAAGCCGTGACCACCCTCGGCAAACAGATGCATCTCCGCGGGGACGCCAGCCCGATGCAACGCCTCGTAGTACAGCACGCTGTTGTCCACTTTGACCGGGTCATCCGTCGCATGGACGAGAAATGCGGGAGGGGTGTCGGCCGTCACTTGCCGGTCGTTGCAGAAAATTTGCACGTCGGCATCGGTGGCGTCGGCTCCGAACAGATTCCGCCGCGAGCCGGTGTGGCCAACTCCCGGCAGCAGCGAGATGACCGGATAGACAAGCACCTGGAAGTCCGGTCGGCAACCAACCCGTTCGATGGGATCCTTCGCGTCGGGAACGCCGGCGTCGTACTGCGTG
>CALJUK010001090.1 GCA_937975745.1 uncultured Planctomycetaceae bacterium
GTCATCGCGATCTTCATCCGAGCGACTCTCTTGTGGATGCAGGTTCCGTCCGCGGGCCACGCGTCTCAGGTCGTCGATGTCCGCCGAAAGAAACTGCTGCCCGGCGTGTCGTTCGAATGCCTCGTCATAGGTCAGCCGCTCGAATGGCAGTTGCTGGCAGAGAGACGCATTGGGTCGGCATCCTCCGGGAAGTGGTCGTCGCTGGACTTCGTCGCGGATAGTGCCGACCAGTTGCTCGACGAAGTCCATTTGCTCGCGATGCGCATCGCCGACCCGATACCACTCCACGATGCTGAATTCGGGGTTGTGCCGTCGACCCTGTTCACCGACGCGAAAGGCTCGTGTGAACTGCACGATGGCCCGCATTCCGCCAGCCAGCAGCCGCTTCATTGCAAACTCGGGTGATGTTTGCAGAAAGTACTCTTGGCCGGACGAGAGGGTGGTCAAGAACGGCTCGAGATGGGCATCCACGACGATGTCCGCCGACAGGATGGGTGTCTCGACCTCGACGTAGTCCTGCCTTCGGAAGAATTCACGGAGGACATGCAGTAGTTCTGCTCGGAGTGTCAGCATCTCCGGCGAGGCTGTCGGCAGATAAGACGAGTCGGGGGAAGCAGAGTTCATGACGAGGGTGTCTCGGCAGAGCGATCGACCCGAGGCGATGCGCTTGTTCCGATCTGATCTGTATCGCTCTGATTATCGGGCGCCGACGGTGCATGCGAGGCCGTTTCGTCTGGTGGAAGATTCGCCATGGCAATGCCGGCAAAAGTGACTGCGAAGAGGACGTAACCGATTGCGATCCCGTCTCCCCTTGTTGAGAGAGCGCCTGCATCCGGAACAGAGAAGCGGAACAAGAAGTCGACGTTGTTCCCCGAGACCTGAAAGGCGTGCGTCAGACCCAGCCAGGCGAAGGCCGCGGCGATGAATGACCAGATGGCGGCCGTTCGGAATTGGCGTTCGATGAGGAACACGGTGATGGCGGCCAACAGCATGCAGGTAAAGATATAGCCCCGTTCCATCAGGATCATGCCGTTCACCAGGAAACCGTTGACGGCCGCATCGCGACTTTGTGTCAGGATCTCCTGCAGTGTTGTCCCACCGGCTGCAATGAACGAGCCCTGCATGACCGTCATGCCCCAGGCGGCAATCGCCGGGAACAGCCCGACGGCAACGGCCGGTGCATGCCGCTGGGGGACGGCCTGAAACGCCTGCGCGGTGATGATGATCCCGATCCAGAGGACAATCGCGATGCCGGCTTCCAGGGGAATCACGCGACCAATCACGCCGACCGTCCCGCTGATGCAGATGAGCGTCACGACCAGACCGTTGAGTGTCGAGTATCCGGCGCGCGCTCCCAGACTCTTCCAGCCGGGATGACCGATGTAGATCGTTGTCGGAAAGCAACTGCCGAAGAGTGACGCAGCAATCGTCCCCAGCCCGTTGGCAGCCAGCGAAGTCGACGCCCGAAAGGGGTCGCCGGCCGCTTCCGCAGATTCGATGTTCTGCAGGCTACCGATCACATTAAACAGGCCCATCGGAACGATGACGGACAAATAGCCCATCCATTCGTCATTCTGCGTGAGCGTTTGCAGGATCGTTCCCCCCACCCAATGGGGCAGATGCAGCCCACGCAGTTCCCATGCGGCGGCGATTTCCGACAGAGACATTCCAGGTCCGCGTATACCGGCTGGCAAGTTGGGTTCAAGCAGCCAGGCACAAGCCGTCCCGACCAGAACCGCAATGAATCCGCCCGGCAGACCCCAGGGAAGTTGGACGCCGGAAAAGTACGTCACCAGGATGATGGCCAGCGGGAGCATGGCCACAATCGGCCGTTGAAGCACCTGCAGAGCGAATGTCATCGAGATAAATCCGATGGCGATGCCGGCCAATGTCGATAGCAACGCGGCTCGCGGCGTGCGCCGTCGAATTTGTTCGGCGACGAGAGAACCCAGGAGCTCAATGACACCGCTTCCCAGACAGGCGATCAAACCCATCCGCCAGGCGTATTGGGGGTCTTCCGTCCGATGATAGGCCGGAAGCATCACGAAGAAGATGTAAACCAGCAGTGACGGCGTGTTGATGCCGTAGGGCAAGGCCGTGATGTCGGACCGACCCGTTCGCCGCGCCAGCCGGTGGGCCTGCACCGCGTAGAAGAGGTTTCCCAGAAGAATGCTGATCCCGGCGCCCGGCAGAATATAGCCGAGCAGCAACTCGGAGTCTGGGCCGATTCCGCACAGGGTACACAACGCGGCGATTAGCAACAGCTGTACCAGGTTGTCAATAAACAACCCGAAAAAGCCGTCCAGATCGCGCTTCACAAAGATGGGGTAGGATGCCTTATTCATGTGCAGCAGACTACCGCCGGTCCCGGCAGGTGGTCAAGCCGCTCGTTCGAAAGCTCTCCCATCTACAGACGCGGCGATTGAGAGCGCGCAGCATTTCACTGTCACGGATTCCGGCGGCGTCAACTGTCTGATTCGTAGACCATTCGGTGTCCAAACGTCGCCACAGATGTGCGCAATGCGCACTAGGCTTTGTCCCAAAACTGGTATTTGACG
>CALJUK010001091.1 GCA_937975745.1 uncultured Planctomycetaceae bacterium
CGGCCTCGCGGCCCGGAAAGCGCGCGTTCGTCGTCGAGTGGCTCACAGCCGCCGAAGACCTTCAGGAAACTCGCCATGTATATTCCGGCCGGATTTCAAGTCGGCGACCGCGACACGCTACACACTTTCATCGAACAGTACAGTTTCGCCGTGCTGATCACGAACATCGACAACGTTCCCTTTGCGACACATCTACCGCTGTTGCTGGATCGTGACCGCGGCCCATTTGGAACGCTGCTCGGACACTTTGCCCGCCCCAATCCTCATGTCCAGGCGTTTGACAAGCCCTTCGATTCTCTCGCTGTCTTTCATGGTCCGCACGCCTATATTTCGCCCAGCTGGTACAGCGGAAAGTCGCCGGCCGTTCCCACCTGGAACTACGCCGCTGTCCACGCCTATGGACGCGCGGAACCGATCGTGGATGACGCCTGGACACGTGACCTGCTGGAAAGAATGGTCGAAACGTACGAAGCCCGCTTCGAGTCTCCCTGGCAGGACAATCTGAATGACGAACTTCGCGAGAAACTGATCCGCAGCGTCGTCGGCTTCGAGCTGCCGATTTCGCGCCTGGAAGGAAAATTCAAACTCGGTCAGAATCGCTCTCTGGAAGATCAAGAGGGGGCATTGGCCGGACTGGAGCGGGCAGGTTCCCTTGAATTGGCCGATTTCGTCCGACGCAACCCGCCCGTTAAGTCTAACTGAATTCAGCAGTTGCAATGCAAGCGCACGCCCCGCGAACCCCTCTATGAGAGTTTTGCCCCGCCTGTTATAGTCCGGTTCGGACGCCCGCATCCGGGCTCGGTCTGTCCATTACCATCAGACCGTCCCCCAACCCGCCACCCGTTTTTCCGGGACATTTCGGCCGGCTTTCCCGAAAAGATCTCCGGCCGGATTGGTTGTCGGCCCATCGGCAATGCACTCGACTTTGCGTCGAAAACTGCTGTTGTTCTTCCTGTTTGCATTCCTTCCGGGATGCATCAACCAGTGGAATACGCGCCTCCCCCAGGTCCGGAACGCGCCTCCAGAACTCGAAATTCGCGATTTCGAGCGGAACGATCCCTTCGCCGCTATGGAGCTCACTCCGGAGACATTTACCCGCCCGCGCGGTTTCGAACAGCAGCGGACTCTCCCTCGCCGGATGCGTGAACTGCGCGATCTGCAAGCCGCCCGCAATAGAGAACAACAGCAGACCGGTGGCTCCACCGGAGTTCCCCCCACACGGCAACTCCCCGCTCCCACCAGCATGAACTATCCGAACGTCGTCCACCCCTGACACCTTACGCCGCGGTTGATCGTGACCTCTTCGACGTGATTCGTGGTGTTCCGCCCACTCGGCTCTCGGCTGGCAAGTCATCGATTCGAAATGGACACAACAGTCGAATTTGATTGTGAGGTGCGTTCGTCCCCCCAATTCGGTATCGTGGAAACAACGCCGTGTCGATCGGCGTGCGAACGATCCGGTCGTCGTCTAACCGAGCGGGGACGCTCTTGCCAAGTCACTCCAGTCAATCTCGCGCAACGGTGTTGACCGTCAGGTTTATCCGAACGGTGGCGCTGACAGTCCTGCTGTTGCTCGGCTCTCCCGCGGGAAGAGCTTGCGCCCAGGACGACCAGCATTCGGATCTGATCACCCCAGAGACCGATCTGGCCATCCAACGCGCCCTGGCGTTTCTGGCAGAGCGGCAACATGCTGACGGCTCGTTTGGCTCTGGCGGCATCTATCGCCGCAATGTCGCCGTCACGTCTCTCTGCGGAATGGCATTTCTCTCCAGTGGAAGTACGGCCGGCCGAGGCCCCTACGGCGGGCATGTCAGCCGCTCGGTCGACTTTATTCTGTCGATGAGCAAGGCGTCCGGCTACATTATCGCCGCCGACAGTTCTTCGCACGGTCCCATGTACGGTCACGGCTTCGCCACCATGTACCTGGCCGAAGTGTACGGCATGGTTCCCGATCCCAAGGTGAAAGAAGCGTTGCAGCGAGCGGTGCGGCTGATCGTCAATTCACAGTCTCCCGACGGCGGCTGGCGGTACTATCCCGAGAGCAAAGATGCCGACGTCTCGGTGACCGTCTGTCAGATCATGGCGCTTCGAGCAGCCCGAAATGCCGGCCTGTTTGTTCCCAAAGACACTGTGGACCGCTGCACGAATTACGTGCGGAAATGCCAGAACCCGGATGGCAGATTTCGCTACCAATTAAACCGCCAGCCGGAAAGCCAGTTCCCCCGGTCAGCGGCCGGTTTGGTTGCCCTGTACAGCGCTGGTACCTACGAGGGACAAGAAGTCGACTCGGCCATCAGCTGCCTGATGCGATATCTCCCGCAGGGGGACATTTTCCGGTTTGAAAGTCATTATTACTACGGTCAGTATTACGCCGCGCAAGCGATGTGGCTGACAGGCAAGGACCGCTGGAAAACCTGGTATCCGGCCGTCCGCGAAGATCTGCTGCGGAGACAATTCCCGGATGGGAGCTGGCCAGACTCATCCATCTGCAGCGAATACGGGACGGCAATGGCGCTCATCGTCTTGCAGCTTCCCAATGACACGGTCCCCATCTTCCAGAGGTAAGCGGGTGCAACTGCCGTTCAGATCACTTGCCCGGTTGGTTGCGCTGACAGCCGTTTCGCTGCTGGCGGTATGCGTGGCCGGCCAAGCAACTCAGGCGGACGAGCCGGTCGAAGACGCGACCGCCGAACGTCGGGTTCGCGTCGAGTTTCTCGATGGGACGACACGCGACGGAGAGCTGCTCCGCTGGACGACTGACAACATTGAACTGAAGGGGACAGGCGGATCATCACCGCCCGATTCCACGAGCCCACGGAATCCCGTTCCGCTCCACATCACCGCGTTGCAGACGTTCGCCCCCCAGCGACAGACGGGAAATCTGGTCATCTTGTCGAATGACGACCGC
>CALJUK010001092.1 GCA_937975745.1 uncultured Planctomycetaceae bacterium
CCTGCCGACCCACCAGGCAAGTCGAAAATCAACCACGGGCCGTTATCGCTGCTGAACCAGACGATGGTTTGCTGGTCCAGGCCAAGATCGACCAGCGTGTCGAGAATCTGCCCGACGGACCAGTCGATTTCCTCGATCACGTCCCCATACAGGCCGCGGCGACTCGTCCCCAAGAACTTGTCCGAGGCAAACAACGGTACGTGCGGCATGGAATGCGGCAGATACACAAAGAACGGCCGCTTGGCATTTCGCTTGATGAAATCGACAGCGTGCTCAGTGTATCGACGGGTGATTGTTCTCTGGTCCGTGGGTCGTTCGACAATCTCCAGATTCTGCATCAGGGGTGGAGCCCAATATTCGATCTTGGGATCGAAAAAGGCGGCCCGTCCTTTGGGAGAGTCGGCGACGCGGTCCATGTCGTTCGAATAGGGAATGCCAAAGTACTCGTCAAATCCGTTGTTTGTCGGCAGGAACTGCGGCAGGTGTCCGAGATGCCATTTCCCGAAACAACCCGTCGCATAGCCGGCCTGTTTGAGTGCCTCGGCCAACGTCACTTCTTCGGCCGGAATGCCACCTCCAGAATTGGGAAACAGCACCCGCCGTTTACTACTGCACATGCCGTTACGGATCGGCAACCGCCCGGTCATCAAAGCAGCCCGACTGGGAGTACAGACGCAGGCGGCCGAATAGAACTGCGTGAAGCGGATCCCTTCGGCTGCCATCCGATCAAGGTGAGGCGTGCGAATCGTCGGGTGACCAAAGCAGGCCAGATCACCGTAGCCCAGGTCATCCGCGTAAATGACGACAATGTTGGGACGCTCGGCTGACACGGCAACATTCGCACCGCACCGCACAGCACCTGCCAGGCATAACACGACTGCAAACCATCGAAGTCTGTCCAATGTCGCCTCCTCGCCGAAGTCAGTCGGAAGAACATTCCTGCGGTCTGTGTCAACAGAATCCGAGAAGCTGAGTTCCCAGCGACTATAGCCAAGACGACATGAGGACGAAAGCGGGGTAGCGGACGACTCCGCTCGCGCTGCGTAGAGCATGCCCAGCCTGCGATCATCCATCCGCCGCAACGTGGTGGACAGCATCCGTCCCATGTTTCGCGAGTGATGGGTTGCGTCTGTTCTGCGGCATCGCATCTGTACTTCGCGGCGCAAGCCCCTGAAACAGAAGTCAAAAAAGAAAAGCCGCAGAGAGATCCAGCGATCTCCCCGCGGCGGTTGTCGGTTCGTCAGTTTGACCGGTCGAACATCAGGGGATGTCGTCCGATTCGGTGGGTGTCCAGGGGACGAGGCCGTCTGTCTTGGCGGATTCGGTGGCCGAGTCACGCCGCGTCGGGCCGGAATTTTTTGATTCGGCGAGACGTTCGACTTCGGAACCGGTCGTCTCGGCCCGGCGTTCCTGAATCACTTGGGCTGCGTCGCGGATCTCCTGGTTGCTGAGCCGACGGAGGTTGCCAAGTTCGGCCAGTGGTTGCAGCGAGCGAATCACTTGCGAGACGGTCGTTTCGAGGAGCACGATCTCGACCATGCTGCGGCGGAGCTTTTCCATGGAGGCGACGTGCGAATTAATCTGGCCGTGGAGATCGGTCAGCGTTTCAAGTGATCGAACCGCATTGGCAGCGTCATCGCTTCCCTGGACCAGAGCCGTTTGGACAGCGTCCAGGTCGACCAGCGTCGACTTGGCCTGAGCGGTCTTGTCTCCAGCCTTCAGGACCGAGTCACGCAACACCAGCAGGTTGTCGGCGTTGATCTGGGCCTGTTCGACTTGCATCGCCCCGCCGGACACTGTGTCCTTCAAGGCAATCAGCGCATTCGCCTGCTCTTGCGTCACGGGCAAGTCGGCTGTCGCCTCGGCAAGCGACGTTTTCAGTCCTTCAAACTGAGCGAACTGCTCGCGAGCCTGGGCCATCTCCTTCGACTGCACAATCAGCCGTTGCTTCAGCTCACCCAATGCGGTCAGCGACTTGGATGCCGTATCGATATCCGATCCACGAATGGCAGCCACCTGGCCGAGTTCTTCCATCTGATCGAGAACCGAAACGGCCATCGTGATCGTGTCTTCCAAATCGGCCACGCGCAACTGCAGCGATTCAGCATCGGCGAGCGCCTTATTGGCAGCCGGTGTCAGCGTGCCGATAGATGCGAGAGCCGCCTGCAGCGAGTCCAACTCGGTCAGGGTCAGGCGCGCCGCTTCAGTATTGTCGCCGACGCTGGCAATCTGCCGGCTGAGGGTGTGAATCCCTTCCAAGGTGCTTTTCGCAGAATGGATTTTTCGAGACTGCGAGGAAAGCAGCCCCAGCAGCGTGTCACCCTGGCGAGCAGTGTCCCGCGCGTCGACCAGTTGCTTCATGTCAGATCGAATTGAGGTCATCTCTCGATTCATACGGTCCAATTGACCGGCCAACGGGCGGACAATGGTGGCGTAGAACGCAACACTTGTGAGTGCGACCGCAATACCTGCGACGAACAACAAGCGAAACTCAAAGTACGATTCCTGCAGCGATTCTTGTGTCGTTCCATCTACGGCTTTCAAGGCTCTAACCCCCGCAAGAGAATATGTTAAAATCGCGACTCACCCAAAACGATCGTGAACTGGGGGACGTGAACACCTTCTTCAACGCACACACCCCATTCACCTCCCCTTACCCAATATCGCCATCTAGACAGGAAGAGTTGCGTCGACGTTGGTGCAAAAATGGATAATTTGAGAAAGACAAGCAATCTTGCAAAAAGTTGCCGAAAGAGAGCGTCCACCTGAACCGCCAATGCGGATTATGAGTCCCATCTCACGTTGCCCGACGCAGGAACCACTGATGCCCGAAACACACGATCCCCAGTCGGAAGAACACATGCTCGAAATCCGGTTTGCCCTCCCCGAGGACTTGCCCTGGCTGGTGGACTTCAACTGCCGACTGGCCGAAGAGACAGAGGGGTTGCAACTGGATCGCGACACGGTGGCCATTGGCGTCCAACGGCTGCTGGCGCGACCCACCGACGGCCGATACCTCGTCGCGTGTGCCGCCGGAGAGCCCGTGGGCCAGCTAATGCACACCCGCGAGTGGAGTGACTGGCGGAACGGCTACTTCTGGTGGCTGCAGAGCGTCTATGTCAGCCACAAATTCCGTCAGAAGAACGTCTTCCGCCGATTGCTCGAACGACTGCAGCGGGATGCGGAATCAACCGCCGAGGTCGTGGGCCTGCGGCTGTACGTCGAACGTGAGAATGTCGACGCCCAGCAAGTCTACGCGAGGTTAGGATTTCGACCGGCCGGATATCACGTTCTGGAACGACGCTTCACATCGACCTAGTGCCTTGTCAGGCCTTAAACTTCGGGTTCAATAGCTTGGCCCGCGGCTCGTTGGCCGCTCCATTCTCGTTGCTCGACCCGAATCTTAAGGTTTGACACAACAGTAGTCTGCATTGCGGGGGGAAGC
>CALJUK010001093.1 GCA_937975745.1 uncultured Planctomycetaceae bacterium
CAGAGTAGTCCGATTCGGCCGGCTGTCCAGTCATCGGCCCGGGGGGGCTCCGATCGGCTGACAACGCGACGGATGGTTGAAAACGTTTCCCGGACCAGATTTGGGGAAAACTATGTGGCTTGAGCCCGCCGCTTCACCGGCCTGTGCCAGATTTCCCACAGGCGGGCGGTTGGCAGGCTGCGCGACGCAAGGTATCTTCATCTCTGGCTCGCGATCAAACGACTCCAGATTGCCGGGCGACAGCAGCAGGAACGAAAGAGCGAAATGACAAAGCATTTGTTTGTGACCGGAGGTGTCGTTAGTTCACTGGGCAAGGGGCTGACGGCCGCTTCTATTGGGTTGCTCCTCGAGCGGCGCGGTCTGCGTGTCCGCATGCAGAAGCTCGATCCGTATCTGAATGTCGACCCTGGAACGATGAGCCCCTATCAGCACGGAGAAGTCTACGTGCTGGACGATGGCTCGGAGACGGACCTCGACCTGGGACATTACGAACGGTTCACCAACAGCCCGCTGTCACGCAATTCCAACTTCACCACCGGCCAGATTTACCAGACCGTCATCCAGAAGGAGCGCCGCGGGGAATATTTGGGCGGGACGGTACAGGTCATCCCACACATCACCGATGAGATTAAACGGGCGATCTTCAGTATGGATAGCCCGGACGTCGACGTCGTCATCACCGAGCTGGGTGGGACGGTCGGCGATATCGAAGGTCTTCCTTTCCTCGAAGCCTTCCGACAGGTGCCGTTAGAAGTGGGGCGCGACAACTGCCTGTTCATCCATCTCACGCTGATCCCGTACCTGAAGGCGGCCCGCGAGATGAAAACCAAGCCGACGCAGCATAGCGTGGGGCAACTCCGGCAGATCGGCATTCAGCCGGACATTCTGATTGTCCGGACCGAACGCCCGATGGGCCGCGACAATGCCGAAAAGATTGCGTTATTCTGCAATGTGGAAAAGCGTTCTGTCATCGAGGAAGTCGACAAAGAATTTTCGATTTACGAAGTTCCACTCGGTCTGGCGGACGATGGTCTGGACGCGTTGATTGTCGAGCGGCTGCAGCTCCCTTCACAGCCGATCGATCTTTCCGACTGGCAGGACCTGATTCACCGGATCCGCAACCCCGACCATGAAGTGACGATTGCCGTCGTTGGGAAGTACATCGACCATATCGACGCGTACAAGTCGATCTACGAATCGCTCGATCATGCGGGGATGTCGCAGTCCGCTCGAATTCTGTTCAAGCGGGTCGAGGCTGAAGTGGTCGAACGCGAAGGGGCCGAAGTCGCATTGGGCGGCGTTGACGGCATTCTGGTTCCCGGAGGATTTGGCATGCGGGGAACCGAGGGGAAGATCGAGGCGATTCGCTATGCCCGTGAGGCGGGGATACCGTTCTTCGGGATCTGTCTCGGAATGCAGTGTGCCGTTATCGAATTCGCCCGCAATGTCTGTGGGCTGGGAGGCGCGCAATTGACGGAGTTCGGCAAGGACACGCCCCACCCGGTGATTTGCCTGCTCGACGAACAGCAGTCGATCACCGACAAGGGCGGCACAATGCGACTGGGAGCCCAGCCAGCCAAGTTGACTCCCGGGAGCCACGCAGCGGAGTGCTACGGAGCAGAGCAAATCGAGGAGCGCCATCGACATCGCTACGAATTCAACAACCG
>CALJUK010001094.1 GCA_937975745.1 uncultured Planctomycetaceae bacterium
TGCCGGGCGTTCTGCCAGACGCATCGCCAGGGAGCTTCGATCCGAATGCGAAGACGTGTCGTCGTCACCGGAACTGGTGTAGTTACTTCGCTCGGATGCGACGTGTCCGATTTCTGGGACAGCCTCTGCGCCGGAAAAAGCGGCGTGGGGCCATTGCGCCGATTCGATTGCTCCGAATTTAAAGTGACCTTCGGCGGCGAACTGAGCGATTTTCAGGCGGAACACTTCCCCGGATTAGACGCGAAAGAGGTCAGAAGGCTTGACCGCTTTGTCCAGTTCGCGTTGGTTGGGGCCCACAAAGCCGTCGAACAATCGGGCATTGATTTCTCCAGCGGCGATCCCTACCGCTACGGGATTTTGGTTGGCAGCGGCATCGGCGGCCTGAACGAAATCGAAGAACAGCACTGCAAGTTGTTTGATCGCGGGCCGTCCCGAGTCTCGCCGTTCATGATCCCCAAGCTGATGGTCAATGCGGCTAGCGGAAACATCTCTGTGCATTGGGGGCTCAAAGGGCCCAACAGCGCGGTCGCAACAGCTTGCGCCTCGGCCACAAATGCGATCGGCGATGCCTATCGGCTGATTCAAATGGGGGCCGCCGACGTGATGGTAACGGGCGGCAGCGAGGCGGCCGTCACGCCAATGGGGCTCTCGGGCTTTTCCCGGATGAACGCACTTTCGACCCGCAACGACGATCCGCAGGGGGCCAGTCGCCCGTTCGATCGGGATCGGGACGGATTTGTACTGTCAGAAGGGGCCGGCATTGTTATTCTGGAAGATTACGAGCACGCCCGTAATCGGGGCGCCAAGATCCTGGCGGAAGTGCTCGGGTACGGCATGTCAGCCGATGGGACGCACATGACGGCACCTGATCCGGAAGGGCGGGGGGCCAGTCGTGCCATGCAAAACGCATTGCAAGACGCTCAGGTTTCGTCCGATCAAATCGATTACATCAATGCCCACGGCACGAGCACGCCGCTGGGCGATGTGGCCGAATCGAGAGCCATTAAGACCGTTCTGGGGGAGCACGCTCGCAATGTCGCTATCTCCAGCACCAAGAGCCAGACCGGGCATCTTCTGGGGGCTTCAGGAGGGGTCGAGTTTGTCGCTTGTGTGATGGCTTTGCAGGAGCAAGTGATCCCACCGACAATCAATCTTGATAATCCGGATCCGGAATGCGACCTGGACTATGTTCCGCACGAGGCCCGGCAGGCCACACTGCAGTATATCTTGAAAAACAGCTTTGGCTTCGGTGGCCATAATGCGTGTCTTGTTCTGACGCGGGCCGCTTAGTTCTTAGTTCAAGGGATCGGGAAAAGGGGCGACGCCTCGGAGAATCCAACATCCCGTAACAGAATTCAACGTCCCGGAACAATCGGGACAGGCAGTTTCAGGTAGGAATGATCGGAACGGGCTCGACCTTCCGGGAAGACCGGCGTCTGCTGAAATCATTCGGGATTGGGTTCCCGGATGGGAATCGTTCCCTCATAATGTTTTCGAGCGCTTCGGGCTGGGGCCTGTCACTCGCGCTTTTGTCTCAGTTCGAACGTGTTGCCGGCTACTATGACAACCCGGTCGCCTGTCAGACCTGACAGGAGGCGGGTTGTACGAAATCCGGTTTGTCGATCCGTCTCGAACGTACGAATCGCCCTGCGGGCAATCTCAGTTGGTAATCTGATACCATGAACAGCAGTGCCTCGACCCGCCGACCGGTCGTCATCACCGGAATCGGTGTTATCAGCCCGATTGGCACCGAAGTCGACAAGTTCTGGACCAACTTGTCACAAGGTGTGTCGGGGGTTGTCCGCATTCCGCCCGACGATCCGAATCATCGGGCCGGCGAAATCGGCGGACTGGTTGCCAATTTCACCGACGAAACAGCCAAGAAGGAATTCCTGCGGGCACACCGTAAAAGTATCAAGGTGATGTGCCGGGAAATTCAACTCGGCGTGGCGTCCGCTGCGAAGGCTATGGAGCACAGCGGCCTGGATTTGGATGCGATCGATCACCAGCGACTGGGAATTGACTTCGGCGCGAATCTGATGCTCAGCCCGCCGTCTGTTCTGAAAGACGCTTGCTGGGCCTGTGTGGGGGAAGACGGCGAGTTCCATGCCAGCCAGTGGGGGACGCTGGGGCTGCAGAACATGGAGCCCCTGTGGCTGCTGAAGTACCTGCCCAACATGCCGGCCTGCCACATCGGTATTCATGCGGACGCCCGCGGACCGAATAACTCGATCACACTGGATGAGG
>CALJUK010001095.1 GCA_937975745.1 uncultured Planctomycetaceae bacterium
TTTTCTTTCCGGAGGGCGAGGGCCGCGTTTCGAGTGGAGTCACGGACGATGAGGGGACGTACACGCTCGTGTACGATCGGAGTGAATCGGGCGCCGTACTGGGAAAGCACCGTGTCGAGATTCGGACCGGCGGTGAAACCCTGGACGAAGACGGAAACGTCGTTTCAGAAACGGTTGAGATTCTGCCGTCGAAATACCATGCGCAGTCGACTCTCAGTGCTGACGTCGCAGAGGAGGCGAACGAAATCGATTTTCCGCTTGTCTCTCGCGAGTAACCATAGGCGTGAGCAATCGCGACGCGCCCGAACGCGCATCCTCCCGAATGGGATCGAGAAAACCGTGCCGGTCGAACGATTGGTCAGACCACTCTCTCTGTCCGGCAGAGACTCCGAGCGGACGCGATCGCCTTTTTGCACCCTATTTGTTGGTTGTCGCTCAACTCGACACGATACATCCGAAGCAAGAACGTTGACCGGCGTAAGGTCAAATAATTCGGCCGACCTGCAAACGCCGCCATCACAGTACTTTGAACCGCTATCAATCACCGATTCTCGGCCGACTCCCGTACTCGATTGCGGCGACTGTCCCATCAGTTCGGTGACGAATTAGCAACCGGTGCAGACTGCGATCGCAGAACGACAGCGGACAACATGACCAACTTCACGCAGCGTCGCGGTAGTAGTACTTTAGCAGCCTACCGAGCCGCTCATGGCGTTCGATCTTGCCCGCGGTCATACCTGCTTCGTCGCCACGCTGAATCAATTTGTTTGTGAGGCCTGGCGGGGATGGGAGCTGAGAGAAACGTCCGTTTCATGCGATTGGCGTCGTTGTTGCTGACTGTTCCTGCAAAGCGGTCACCTGCGTTGGAGCGCCTTCATTCCAGCAGGCGCGCCTCATGAGTGTCCGGGTCGTGCGAAGCTGGATTCGAGTCGGTCCCCATGCTGTTCTTCCTCTGCTCTGCGCAGTCAGAGGTGCCACTTCAGACGGAATTAGCATGGCAGGCCATTTAGTACGCATTGCGTACAACTGTGGCGGCGTTTGGACGCCGAATGGCCTACGAACCAGGCAGATTTTGCCGCCGGAACCCGCTGCAGTAAAATGCGGCGTGCTCTAAGCCGCAGTTCAGGATGGAGACAGCCTGCGTCTCGACACTGCCCACCTTGGGCTCCACACCGTTTACCATAGTGGTGTCGGAGGGACCGTCTCACTCAGATGCGTGCTTGCTGCCTCGAAGGCACGCAATTAGCATGACTGACATTCGGCCACGTGCGAATCGGGGAGATTTCATGCAGTTCGAAGCCATTGGGCGGCAGACGGCGGCGGGTTGGGTGGTTGAGCGCCTCGCTCGGATCACCAAAGAAGAGACCCCATCTGCCGGGGAGCGGCTGCCGGTCGAGCATGAACTGGTCGACCAGCTTGAGGTAAGTCGGACGGGGCTCCGCGAGACCCTGGCAAAACTGCAGAGCAGGTGGTTGGTGAACATAATGCGGCGACGCGGCACTCCTGCTGGAAATCGGACGAGTCCCGCCAACTGTGCAACTGCCAGATGTGTCCTGCGCACACTCAGCGTCTGTTGGTACTTCAGTGTCTGGTTCATGACTGCGTGTTGCTCAACAGCCGCAGCTGACGAGCCGGTTGATTTTCTCAAGCAGATCGCACCGATCTTCGAGCAGCATTGTGTCCGGTGCCATTCTCCGGGGAACAACAAAGGCGACGTGTCGCTGGCGACCTTCCACGACCTGAAGTCGAACGACTTCGTGACCGCCGGTGATCCCGATGGCAGTTACCTGATCGAGTTGGTCACGTCGCAGGATGGCGAGCCGCCGGCCATGCCGAAAGAGGCGAAACCGCTCTCAGACGCTGAAGTAAACTTGTTGCGGCAATGGGTTCGGCAAGGGGCAAAGTGGCCCGATCGTGTTGTCGTCAAAGAGAAGTCGAAGGCGGATGCATCGTGGTGGGCGTATCAACCGCTAAAAACCAACGGCGCGACCATCGACGAATTGATTCGCGCGAAACTCGCTGAAAAGGAACTCACACTCAATCCGCCAGCAGACCGTCGAACTCTGATCCGTCGCGCAACATACGACCTGACCGGCCTGCCGCCGACTCCGCAGGAAGTCAAGACCTTTGTGAACGATCCTGACCCGAAGGCTTATGAAAGACTGGTCGATCGATTACTTGAATCCCCTCACTACGGTGAGCGCTGGGGCCGGCACTGGCTGGATGTCGTTCGCTTTGGGGAAAGCATCGGGTACGAGCGGAATGTCATTGTCAACGACATCTGGCCGTTTCGCGATTATGTCATTCGCTCGATCAACGAAGACAAACCGTTCGACCAGTTCATCCGCGAACACGTCGCCGGTGATGTTTTTGGTAAGGACAACCCTGACGTGGCAGTGGGTTCCGCATTTCTCGTCGCCGGCCCCTATGACGACGTTGGAAATCAGGATCCCGTTCAGGCGGCTCAGATCCGAGCCAACACTTTGGATGAAATCATTTGCGCAACCGGCGAAGCGTTTCTGGGAATGACGCTTGGATGCGCAAGGTGTCACGATCACAAGTTCGATCCGATTACACAGGAAGACTACTACGGACTGTATGCCACGTTTTCTGCGATTCGTCACGGCTCTGTTCCGTTGGCCACGCCAGAGGAGCACCAGGCCCGCGCCGCAAAACTCAAACCGCTCAATGAGGAAAAGGCCCAGATTGAGAAGTCGCTTGCGGAACATGACGTCGCGATCCTCACACGCGCCCGCGAGAAGCTGGCTGTGTACGATGACACGTGGACGCGAACTCCCGTCGAACGCACTGGGACGGAAGACCGCTTTGAACCGGTGACGGCGAAGCTCGTCCGGCTCATCTGTGAAGCTCAGGATGGCGATCCGAAGTTGGCCACTGGTTTCGGAATTGATGAGTTCGAAGTCTGGTCAGCTGGCGAGGCGTCAAGAAATGTCGCTCTTTCTCGCAACGGCGGTCGCGCCACGGGAAATGCTCGAACGATTGAAGACTTTCCAGGAGCCTACGGTCCTCAACATGCCATCGATGGTAAGACGGGGGCACGCTTCCTTGCGACAGGTACGGACCTGACGATTGAATTGACCGAGCCAACACTTTTCGATCGCGTTGTCTTTTCCAGCGCGCGCAATGAATCAACTCCCTAACAAAGCAAGTTCACGTTTGTGGCCGAGTATCGAATTGAAGTCTCCGCTGATGGAGAGCAATGGCAGGTGGTTTCCACCAGTCGCGATCGCCAGCCGATTCCGCGTCCGGCGTTGGTAAACCATCGGCTGCTGCAACTGGAGACGACAGCCGAAGACCACGCTGAGAAGCAGCGTCTCCAGCATGACCTGGCCGCGGTGAATCGCGACATCGCACAGGTTCCGGCGCTACCGTCGGTATGGATTGGCCGCCGGGTGGATGCCGATGCCAAAGGGCCGTTTCATATTCTTCTTGGCGGCAGTCCGCAGAAGAAGGGAGACGAAGTTGCACCCGCGAGCTTGGCGGTGCTCAACCAGAGATCGCCTGACGCACTTGCCTATCGCCTTGGTTCAGATGCTCCCGAATCGGAACGCAGGCTCGCCTTTGCGAACTGGCTCGTCCATCCCGACAACCCGATCACGCCGCGAGTGCTGGCGAATCGATTGTGGCATTACCACTTTGGTACGGGCATCGTCGATACGCCAAGCGACTTTGGCTACATGGGCGGTCGGCCAACGCACCCAGAGTTACTCGACTTCCTCGCGGTCAAGCTCAAGGAGAACGGGTGGCGGATCAAGGCGATGCATCGGCTGATCATGCTGTCAGACACGTACCGGCAATCGTCTTCCTTTCGCGAGAAGGCTGCGAGGATCGATGGTGACTCGCGGTTGCTGTGGCGATTCCCCCCGCGTCGGCTCTCTGCGGAGGAGGTTCGGGACACGATCCTCATGGTGGCCGGCAAGCTCGACACCCGCCGCGGCGGTGCCGGCTTTCGGCTGTATCACTTCATGCAGGATAACGTCTGTACCTATGTGCCGCTCGACAAGCACAGCCCGGAGACCTACCGCCGAGCGGTCTATCATCAGAACGCCCGTGCCTCCGTCGTTGACCTGATGACGGAGTTCGATCAGCCGGACTGCACGTTCTCCGCTCCCAAGCGCGCCGAAACCACAACGCCACTCCAGGCGTTGACGATGCTCAACCACAGCTTTACGCTCGACATGGCTGCGGCGCTGGCCGAGCGATTGAAACAGGAATCTGGCGTTGACGTGGCCGCCCAGGTAGATCGTGCCTACCGGCTTTGTTATTCACGCGGTGCGACTGAGGAAGAGGTCGGTGCATGTCGGCATCTGGTCGCTCGTCACGGCCTCGCCGCACTCTGCCGCGTTCTGCTGAATACAAGCGAGATGCTCTATGTCCAATAGCCTTTGTCACTCCCGCGCTATGACTTTCAGAACCATGCAAGGCAGATCGCTGGGACTTCTGTCGAAAGCGACGACTTCTTTCATCGTGTGCGCATCAACGGTCATGGCGGTGTCTGCTCCTGCTGCGGAACCGTTTGAAGCCTTTCTGGAGAAGCACTGCGTTCGCTGTCATGGCCCTCAAAAAGTGGAAGGTGACATCCGGATCGACCGGCTTTCGCGTGATTTCAAGGCAGGAGTCGATTCGCACCATTGGGCAGAGGCACTCGATAAGCTCAACAGCGGCGAAATGCCGCCGGAAGGAGAACCGCAACCGACTCAGGACGAGATCGCGGCGTTCGTCGCCAGACTCAACTCGCTGCTTCAGGAAGGCCGAGCGGCGCGTATGGCGGCCCGGCCGGCGGTGTCGCATTATCGTTTAAGCCGAAAGGAATATCAAAACACGGTCTATGATCTGCTTGGCGTGCGCTACGATCCGGCCAAGCCGGGGGAGCTGAATGAGGACACACTGTGGCAGGGGTATGAACGCATCGGCGCGCAGCTTTCTCTTTCGCCATCACATGTGGACCGCTATTACCGTGCCGCCGATGTCGTGCTCGACCGCGCCTTTCCCGCCACATCCACCGAGGCACGCAAAGTCCGTATGACCGCCGCGGAGTTGCGTTACGGCGGCGGCAAAGAACAGCAGGAGACGCTCGACCGGTTCGGAATCAAGCGGCCGCTGCGTTACCTCCTCTTCCCTGGTCGAGTGCAGCAGGCGTTTTCGTCCAACTGGTTGGGACGGACGGGGCCGGAACACAGCGGGCTGTACAGACTTCGTCTGCAGGCCAGCGGAATTCGTCCACCCGGTGGTCAGCCCGCCCATCTGAGTATCGGCAAGCAGACCAGCGAGGAGACTGTTGACGGACTCATTGAATTCGACATCACGGCAGCGGAAGACAATCCGCAGGTTTATGAGTTCGAGGTCTTTCTCGAGATGCCAACTTCGCTGCATTCCGCCGTGGTGGCCACCGATGTTGTGGACCGACGTGGTGGTGCCGCCTTCCGCAATGCGCTCGCCAGCCGGGGCGGCTATCTCTTTACGCACAGCAGCGAGACTCTTTTGCTTAACCCCAACGCACCGCAGATGTTTGATGGGGAAGGGAACGGCATTTTCTCGACAGTGATTCTTGATTGGATCGAGTGGGAAG
>CALJUK010001096.1 GCA_937975745.1 uncultured Planctomycetaceae bacterium
ACCGCCCCAAAACTGGTCGAAGTCGGCGCCATCGGAGTGCGTGAAGTTCCATTAGAGGCCGTCCTCGATGCGATCTCCGTCAAGTCCGAGGGCCCAGTCATCGTCGACTCCAGGCGACTGGCTGAAGAGGGATTGGACCTGTCGCAGCTGAAGGTAACCGTCCCGCGGAAGAAGACCTCATGGAGTCTGCTGCTGCGATCGGCCACAGCTCCGCATCGATTAACACGCGACCTGAAGATTGACGAACGTGGCCAGCCGTTCGTGTGGGTCACCCACTTCGAGCCAACCCGCCCCAGGAACTGACACCGTCGGGCTCCGCCATCCGTGTGCAGTGCCGATCGATGATTATCACAGGCCAAGTGTCTCGCAACGGCCGCTTACAGATGCGTGGTTCGCAGTGTCCACCCCACGAATCGAGACGGCGGGCGTCTCAGCGAGCCAACGATGACGCGCCCGTGAAGAACCACGTGCCGGGTGGAGCCTTCGGTGATGGTGGCCCTCCCTTCAGACTGTTCTTCGCGACGTCCTCCCCCGTCACATAGCTGACCGGTCGTGTCAACTGCGCTCGAGTTGCGTCGGGAGTCGGCGGCGGCGGGACCATGTAAGAGTTCTCGTCCGACACAATCTCGTCCGACACAAGGGGTCCAACATCTGTCAGCCGGTGTGTCTGCGAGCGGACACTGGTCACCACACGATCGAGACTCGCCTGTCGGTCGCGGAAACGCCCTCCTCCCGGATGGTAGCCGTAGAAGTCGTACGGAACGTTGTACCGCCAGTGCAAGTCCGCTGTCTGAAATGAGTTAAGTGGCAAGTGGCTGCGGGTGCTGGTCGTGAAGGCCGGCCGGGCATACCGATTCACGTCGAGACTCCATTCGCGGAGGCAGAACCGGCCCTGTGAGTAGCAGCCGCTGCAAACCGTCAGCAACAGCAGCAGGGCCCATGTTCTGGTGATTGTCGACTTCATCGAGCCCATCCGCTCTGAAATTTACGCGGGCGTCCGCTGCCCGACGATGCCACCTGTCGTGCCCTGCGTTTCGTTTACGGATTTGACCGTGCTGAATCGAACGGCAGCGACTCCGCAGTCGTTCGCAAGGTCCTTTTCCTTCCGTCATGCGCGACGAAACGCCAGAGAGAACCTGTATGATTTGAATCGGCAGGATCGTTATAAGCGGTGCGGTCGACCAGTGCGAAAAGGAGGCGTCAGCTGGTTTGGCGGCGGCAGAGGCCTCGCATTCATTACAACCGGTATCTCTTACCAATACGGATTGCGGTGCCCCCAGTTTACAACATGCTTAAGCGTCCAGTGTTCTTGGTCAGTTGTCGGCTGTCGTGGACACACTCTTCCGAAAGGCCATATTCGACGGCAACTTCCCAGTCTCCGTATCTGGGAAATTCGCCTGCAAAATGTGTTCTCAGGCCGGGAGGCGTGGTAAACTTTGAAGAGCTGTCAAACGCCGACCACTTCCGGTGCAGACCGGGCTGCCAAGCCGCGGTTCGTTGTCTTTCCCCGAAAGTGTGCAGGGAAAGTCTTGCCATTCGTTCGAGTGGCGCGTCTTCGTCGAGTCCGCTCAGCCGTACGGCGTGTTGACCCAACCCATGGATGTCCGTCACAACAGGCCGCATCCAGGATCGATTGCGGCTCGAGACGGCCGGGTTGCCAAAAAGTACGTGTGTGGCCGGCAATTCAAGCCGGTCGGAAAGTGCCGG
>CALJUK010001097.1 GCA_937975745.1 uncultured Planctomycetaceae bacterium
AGACGAAACTCGACGTTATTCGCGATGCGGCACTCGAAGTTCGCAAGCCGACGATGTTCGGCGAGCTGATCATCATGATCGTCTATCTGCCGATCCTCACGCTGGAAGGCATCGAAGGCAAACTGTTCCGGCCGATGGCACTGACCGTCATCTTCGCTCTGGCCGGATCAATGCTCCTTTAGCTGACGCTGATGCCTGTCCTGGCCAGCTACGTGCTGCCCAAACATCTCAACGAAACCGAGCCGTTTCTAATTCGCTGGGCCAAGCGGATTTACCATCCGATTCTGCACTTCACGATGCGGCAGAAATCGGTCGTCATCGGCTTCGCACTGTGCGTGTTGATGCTGGCCTTCGGGTTTGTCGCTCCGAATCTCGGCTCTGAATTTGTGCCGAAACTGTCAGAGGGAGCGTTGGCGATCAACGTCGTGCGACTGGCGGGAACCGAGCTGCAGGATTCGATTCAGTACAACACGCAGATGGAACGGGCCGTATTAGAAGCCTATCCGGATGAGGTTGTGCATGTCTGGAGCCGCATTGGCTCGGCGGAAGTCGCGACCGACCCGATGGGGCTGGAACTGACCGACGTATTCGTCACTCTGAAACCACGTGATCAATGGACGAAGGCGACGACTCAGGCCGAATTGACGGCGATGATTCAGCGCACATTGCGTGAAATGCCCGGCCAGCGTATCGCGATGACGCAGCCGATCGAAATGCGGATCAATGAGATGATCTCCGGGGTCCGCTCTGACGTGGCGGCCGTGCTCTACGGCGACGACTTCGATTTACTGGTCGAGAAGGCCCGCGAGATCGAACGCGTTCTCAGTTCAATCGACGGCAACGCGGACGTCGCAACCGAACAGGTCACCGGTCAGCCGGTCCTCGAAATCCGCGTGAAGCAGGACGAGATTGCCCGCTACGGCGTGCCGGCTCAGACCGTACTGGACCTTGTCGAATCGCTCGGCACGCTCAACGTCGGCGAGGTGTTTGAAGGCCAGCTTCGCTTCCCGCTCGTCATTCGTCTGCCGGAGAAGGCACGGCTCAGCCCGGAAGTCATCCGCGACATTCCGATCGCGACGCCAGCCGGCGAACAGATTCCACTGTCGCGTCTCGCGTCGGTCACCGTTCGCGAAGGCCCGTCCACGATCAAGCGCGAGTGGTATCAGCGACGCATCTCCATCACGAGCAACATTCGTGGACGCGACATGGGCAGCTTCGTCGCCGAAGCCCGTCGCAAGGTCGCGGAGGAAGTCCAGCTTCCGCCGGGGCGCTATCGAGTCGAATGGGGCGGTCAGTTCGAGAACCTCGAACGCGCCCGCAGCCGGCTGATGATCGTCGTTCCGATCGTGCTCGTGCTGATCTTCGGTCTGCTCTACATGACCTACAACAACGTCGTCGATGCGATCCGCGTTTTCACCGGCGTGCCGTTCGCATGGACGGGCGGCATCTTCGCTTTGTGGATTCGCGACATGCCATTCTCGATCTCGGCGGCAGTCGGCTTCATCGCGCTGTCGGGAGTCGCCGTCCTCGACGACATGCTGCTGGTCTCGACGATCCGTCGCTTACGACAACGCGGCATGGGCCTCGAACAGGCCGTCGAAGAAGCCGCCCTCACTCGGCTGCGTCCCGTGTTGATGACAACTCTCGTCGCTGCACTCGGTTTTGTCCCGATGGCCTTCAACACCGGTATGGGAGCCGAAGTCCAGCGCCCGCTGGCAACGGTCGTTATCGGCGGGGTCATCAGCGCCACGATCATGTCACTGCTTGTTCTGCGAGTCCTCTACATGGTCTTCGCCGGCCCGATTGGACGGCAGGACAAGCGACAGGAGATCGACGAAGACGCCGGTTCGGCAGCACACACACCGGAAACAGTCGCTGTGTGATCCGGCCCCGGATCGTGCCCGTCTCAAACCTGGACAGAAAGAATGTGAACAGGAGAAAACTGAGGGAACAGAGGTGTGAAATCTCCGTTTTTGATTCTCTGTTGGCTCCTGTTCAAAAGTTGAACCCCCTCACTTCATTTTCCTTAAGGAGAGTTTCGATGCTGACGACGACGAATCTGCGATGGACCGTTTCACTGTCCCTGCTGGGCATGATCACGTTTGCCGCAGGCTGTTCGGGAGGTGGTGACGATGCCACGTCCAACACGAACACCGGCACAACTCCGGTCGCTCAGACGGACGATCACGAGGGCCATGAAGACGGTGATGAAGGCGGCGAACACGGCGGCTGGTGGTGTGCCGAACACGGAGTCCCCGAAGGCGAATGCACGCGCTGCGACGCCAGTCTGACCGCCGGTTTCAAGGACAAAGGCGACTGGTGCAAAGAGCACGACCTGCCCGAATCCCAGTGCTTCAAGTGCAACCCGAAACGCGCCGAAAAATTCATCGCCCGCTACGAAGCCAAGTACGGCAAGAAACCACCGGAACCTACGGAATGACGCAATTGTCGCGCGGCAGGGGAACCGGCATCGGCAGGACGCCATTGCCGGTTCCTGCAGCCAGCCGTCCTGAACCCGACCGACGTGTCGGACACCGCATGAGTCGGTCAACGCCGATACCTGCGGTTCGTTCGATACGGACGGTAGGGGCTGCACTCGACGGCGACCTGCGCGGGAGGCAATTTTGCGGGCGGAGTTTCTACCGACGACGTCCGGTCTGGCTCGACATGAGGGCTCCAGACCCAGCCATTGATCTGCTTCCCGTCAACCTCCAAGGTCGCGCCCAGCCACGAACCGACAACCTGCTTCACGATGAACCGGTCGCCTTTGGCGGCGACTCCCAGCGTTGTCCGCCCGCTCATGATGCCGACGTTCTCTGCAGTGATCACGACGGCATCGCCCGGCGCAAGGGCTGCTGGTTCATACGAGAAACTTCGGATCGTGTGCGTACGCGAAGCGAAGCCTCCGGACGCCAACCATGACTGCACGCTCATCCCCGAACTACGTCCGGGGTGGTGGCGGTTCACCGGCCACGCATTGGCTTCCGGGACCATCGCCAGCATTGCGGCTGCAAACATAGCGACCGCGAGCCCCAATCCTTTCGAGTTACTCGTCTTCATGGTCACGTCCCCCTGTTGAGTAAACCACTATGAGATGGCGGCAGCGCCGCATGGTTGACCACAGCGCGAACAGGCAGGATGGAAACGAAGTAACGCAATTTCCGTTCCAATGAAGCACTCCACGGTTTTCCGGCTCGGAAGCTGCTGTGAATGAGCCGATCCGCACACCGCGAGCGATATCGCCATCAACAACGTCAGGAAAAAAGGTGGCTCCATGTCCGATCACTGCTGCGACTCAACTCCGAACAGACCGACACTCCTCGCCCGGTTCATCTGGTCGCTGATCCTCAACGCGGGACTGGCGATCGGCGAGATCGTGATGAGCCTGATCACTGGCAGCACGGCCCTGCTGGCCGATGGCCTGAACAATCTCGACGACACGGCCGCTTTGCTGCTGAGTATCTACAGCGAGCGAGCCGCCAAGAAACCCGCCGACCGCCGGCACACGTTCGGGCATCAACGCATGGACGTGCTGGCCGGCTTCGCGAAAGGCTGCTTCCTGCTGATCGCGGCCATCCTCATCGTCTACAAAGCCGCGTCGTTCCTGCTGGAACCGGTCGAGATTCCCGGCACGGCGGTTCTGATCACGGCCAGCATCGCACTCACGGTGAACCTCGCGTCGGCCATGTGGCTGAAAGAAGATGCCTGCCACAGCCTGAACGCCAAAGGCACGTATCTCTGCATGGTCTACGACGCGGTCGGATCAGTGGCCGTCATGATCAGCGGCATCGCGATGCTTCTGTGGGGCTTTCCGTACTTCGACGTGATCGCATCCGCTGTCATCGTCTTCTTCATGACAAAGTCCGGCCTGTCGTTGCTGCGGGAAAGCATTTCGATCTTCATGCAGACCGCCCCGGAAGGCTTCAACTACGACGAGTTCGAGTCCTCCGTCAAAGCCGTCCCCAACGTGACCGCCATCGGCGACATCCACGTCTGGAGCCACGCCCCGAACGAACACCACCTCACCTGCCGAGTCGCCGTCGAGATCACCGAATTCTGCGACTGCGACCGCATCGTCAAAGCCGTCGAAGGCCTCTGCCACACTCGCTTCAACATCCAGCACAGCACCGTGCAACTCGTCTACAACGCTGACGAAGTCGCCCCCAACTGCGGCGCTCCGCCGCAGAATGGCTGAGAGCGAATGCCAACAGAAGCAGCGGGTGACACTCGCATGGCTTGACGGCAGTCGTAGTCACTTTTTACGGTGTGTGACTACAGATGCCGTCACTGCTCGTGTAATCGACATTGAAGCAAGGAACACTGAAATGGCACTGCCGGAAGGCAACCTGACCCCCGCTCAATTTGAGATCATGGAAGTCGTCTGGAGTCGCGGCCGGCGTGGCGTGAGTGTGGCGGATGTCTGGCAGGAGATTTCGCAGTCGCGCGATGTGGCCCGCACAACGACGCTCAGCCTGATCGATCGGCTTGAGAAACGTGGCTGGTTGAAGCGACGTGAACGGCGGGGAGTGAATCACTTTGTCGCGACCGTAACCCGGCAGAAGGCCGAAGGGTTGCTGGCAGGCGACTTCGTGGATGACTTCTTCGGCGGTTCAGCCAGAGAACTCGTGATGAGTCTGCTTGGGACAAAGCGTCTCAAGCCCGCTGATGTGGCCGAGTTGCGGGAGATGTTGAACGCAGACCCCGCCGAACCGCCGGAGGAAACCTCATGAGTGTTGTTGAACTGTTG
>CALJUK010001098.1 GCA_937975745.1 uncultured Planctomycetaceae bacterium
CCTTCATCGTTGTCGGGCGAGGATCAGTGCTGGTGCATCGCCTTGGCCATAATCTGAGAAGTGCTCGGCCGCATGATGCGCGGATCGACCATCTCGCCCCGCATCAGCGTGGCCCGGACTTCCTTACCGGAAATAAAGACCGGCTTTTCGTCCGAGTGATTCGTCATCAGATCGACCCGACCCAGTGACTCGTAGTAGGCGGCAAAACCAACCTTCAGCGGCTTGACCTGCAGGTCGCCGCCCAGATTTTCGAAGATCTCCTGCGCGTCGAAGTCGCCCCAGATCGGCGTGCCGTCCTGATACGGAGCGTCGGCGTGCTTCCGGCCGATGATGATGTGCGAATAGCCCATGTTCTGCCGATAGATGGCGTGCATGACGGCTTCCTTAGGACCACCGTAGAACATCTTGATGTCCAGGCCGAGCCAGATGACTCGGTCCGGGACACTTTCACCCCGTTTCGCCCAGAGGTCCGCGTCGCTGTCGCCATCACCGAATTCTCGGTTGTCGATGAGAGACTGGTAGGTCTGCATGCGAATGGCTGCGTTGACGTCGTCCCCTTTGGTCTCGCCGATCAGCGGGTTCAGGACGGCACCCGCATTCTTGCCTTCGCGGATCAGTGTTTCCAATCCGTAGACCAGGGCGTATTCGTGAGCGCGGTGCAGCGGATTGCGAGTTTGAAAGGCAACAGCCACGTCCCAGCCCTTTTCCTCCAGCAGAGCACGGACTTGGCGCGGCGTGAGAACGTACTGGCCGAACTCGGGATTCTTCGGCTGAGGCAAGGCTCGCAGCGCACCACCTACCAGATGGGTCTTGTCCGCGTCTCCCTTCAGAACCATGTCGGCCCCCGGGTGGTCGGTCCGCTCTGTCTGATAAACCGACTTCAAATACCGCGGCTTGTCCCACTCGTAGACATCCGAAATCTCCAGAGTCGCGACGACGTTCCCCTCGGGACAGACGACGGCCACCGTCTGACCGGCTGACAGCGTCCCGGCCAACTCGGCCGTCACAGGAAAGGCGAGCGGAATGGTCCAAGCGTATTTCTTGCCGCCGCTTTCAATGACGGCTTCGTCCAGAACTCGGTTGTACGTGGCTTGATCCATCGGTCCGGTCAACGGACTGAGCGTGCCATCGGCGATTCGGTAGACCGTCGAGAGATCTGCCGCCGAGACTGGCAGCTTCGGGAGTGATGCGGCCGACGCTTTGAAACTTTCGATTTCGGCAGCCGGGACTGTGCAACAAACGGGCTCGGAAAGGCCACCATGGGGAGGAACGAGCTGAGACATACCTTGGTCACTTTCAAAAAAATCAGGTTTCGGTTGGTCTATCTGCTGTGGAATCCGGATCCGAGAACTGGACCATCCTCCGACTTCCCGCTTGTTTGCAAGCGTGAAGGCAAATGCGGTCCGGGATTCTGGAAGGCATTCCAGCGGGAATTTGCCCGGTAGGAAGCGGCCTGGTTTGCATCCGGCTATCAATAGCGAAATCGCTGCCGCTCGCGGACGTCACTGGCTCGCTTGCGGGACACATTAGCAGATGCACCCTGGGCTGCAAACCAACCAAGGGTTCTGGATTTTGACCTTCTAATCCCGCATGTCCAGATCGCGCATGAGCCGGTCGGTGGCCGCGTAGGCTTCTGCGACCCACTCTTCAATCCGATCGGGATCGGGCGAGTATTCTAACTCGAGCGAGATACTGCCGTCGAAGTCCATGTCTTTGATCGCCTGCAGATACGGTTTGAAGTTGACGACACCTCGCCCGGGGGGGAGATCTCCGTGGGTCTTTCCGTCGCAGTCCGAAATGTGCACATGTGTCGATCTTCCCGCCAGGCGCTGCAGTTCTTCGGGAGCGACACCCGCGAGTTGCAGGTGGGCAATATCGATGTTGGCCGGCAATGCCGGATGGTCGACGTCATCCAGAAACTTTGCCATCCGGTCAACGTTGTTCAACAGCGACAGTTCGAACGGTTCTAATTCCAGGGCGATTTTCAGGCCCAGGTCATCGGCGTAGTCGGCCAGCAATTGACAGTTGCCGACGGCTGTCTCCCACTGCTGCTCCGGCGGAATGACCTCCCGGTTCCAAATGTATTCCCCCAGCACGAGCAAGACGTTGTTGGCCCCCATCTCGTAAGCCATATCGAGGTGGGCCTCGGTCCGCTCCATGTGGAACCGCTGGATACTGGGGTTAAAATCCGCCAAGCCAACCGAGACGCAACACAGCGAGACGATCGGCAGGTTCAATCGTTCGCACTCGCGGCGAATAAGGGTTCGCTCGCGAATGTCGAGGTCGAACGGGTCTGCCTGAATGTCGATCGTGTCGAATCCGATTTCCTTGGTCTTTTGAATTCCCCAAGCCGTTTCGCGGCCCGACTGACCCCAGGCCGAGTTGATTAATCCGAGTTTCATTTCTGTGACTCCTGTTGTTGCTGTGCCAATTTTTGGCTGCGGTCGCAAAGGGAAGACAGTCCGTCCTGTCAGGCCGGGGACCGCCGGGCGATCGTCCACTGGCTGACGATCGTTCTGACGTCAACCCGGTTGGCGTCGGGCTTTCCCCGATCTGCCGTATCACACTTCTCCGAAGGATGGCTGCCTATGCCGGACCTATGAAGAACCATTCGCGCAGAATTGTTCCTGGCCCGCTGCGATCACGCGCTCGATCGCCAGCTCGGCTCCTTCCCTCATCCTGAATGTGATCAGATCGGCTCGCGATCCGACACCCAGGTGAATCTCCTCCAGTCCCATTAACTCCGCCGGAATGCGGCCGGCCGGCGAGGTCGACCTGCGCTGAGAACGGTTCCTCT
>CALJUK010001099.1 GCA_937975745.1 uncultured Planctomycetaceae bacterium
GGGCCTCTATCCGGCGTATCGGGCGTCGCGTCTATTGCCGGCCGAGGGACTGCGGCATTCCCCTTGTACGTGATCCGCCAGATGCGACCGTGCGTATGGTCGCGGCGGGGATCGCGGAAGTCGACTTCACCGTGCTGAATGATGGGGTTGTACCAGTCGGCGATGTAGATGGCACCGTCGGGTCCCATCTTGATATCGATTGGACGAAAGGCGACATGGTTGCTGCTGACCAGGTCGCCAAGCTGTTTGGACGCGAAACCCGCGCCGTCATCGACGACACGGAACCGGCAGACACGATGGCCACGGAAGTCGGCCGTAATCAGATTGCCCTGCCAGTCAGCCGGCAACTGCCGTCCGGAGACAATCTCCAGTCCACAATACTTCGGGCTGCCAGGATTCAATCCGGGAAGAGTCCGCGGAGCACCGACGGCCGTCACGTAGGCGGCACCGGGAATGACATAGTTGATTCCCTCGCCGCCGGCACCGTCTGTCGCGAATGATTGGCCAACCGCGTCGAAATGATGCCCCCAAGTGTTGATGAAGCCCCGCGCGTGGACTTCGAGCTCGTCGGCCGGAGGGAAGAATCTCCAGATCCCGCCGCCGTTTAACCGGCGGACGCCCCAGGGTGTCTCGATATGGCTGTGAATGTAAATCGACTGGTTGAAATACAGCCGACCGTCCGGCCCCCATCGCAACGTATGCAGAATGTGGTGCGTATCTTCTGTGCCGAACCCGGAGAGAACGACTTTCTTGCGATCGGCAAGGCCATCACCATCCGAGTCGGCGAAGTGCAACAGCTGCGTACTGTTGGCCACGTAGGCCCCTCCGTCACCCGGGGCGACGCCAGTTGGAATCAGCAGGCCGTCGACAAACACCTTCGTGCTGTCGCTTCGTCCGTGTCCGTCGGTGTCTTCCAGGATGAGGATTTTGTCGTTGGCTTCCTGCCCGGGCTTGATGTGCGGATAAACCTCGGACATGGCAATCCACAGGCGGCCCTGCGGATCGAAGTTCATCTGGATCGGTTTGGCGATGGCAGGGTCGGCGGCAAACAGGTTGACCTCGAAGCCTTCTGGCAGTTGCAGTGTGGCCCGCTCCAGTTCCGGATCCGGGGGAGGAATGTCCTTCAGATCACGCTGGGCCTGCGCGGACCGAGTGGTCACCAGCAGCCACAACGCAACATAAACATAGAAGACGAGAGACTTCGGCCGACCGCCAAACGGATGACGCATCAGGGACGTTCCTTGACTGAAACCAAAGCGTAACGGCGGGATTGCGGCCGCGCGAGCTGACCGATGCGTGTCTCGGCGGAGGCAATCAGCGGCGCGAACTGGGCGATCTCGGCCGCGTTTTGTCCCTGTTCATGCTTGCGAAAGCCGAACAAATAGGTGACGTTCTGCGGCCGCCACGAGTAGAAGTACAGCTGGTTTTTCGAAATGATCGCCTGCCGCAACGCTTCGCTCTGCTTCTGATCGGCCGAACTGGCGAAGGTGATCTGACCGCTGTCCCATTCCTCCGCTGTCGCAGTCGCCAGAACGATGCCGTCAGCCGACAAGGCGTAACGGCCAGCCGGCAGGTTCGAGATCCGCAACTGTCTAGGCCGTGTCGTGCGTCGCCAGTCTTCCAGCCGATCGTCGACAAGTTCCCACGACCAACGCCCCGCGGCGATGTCGGCGTTCCCGTCAGGTGTAGCCGTGACACCCTGCGATATGACGACGGTTCCATCCGCCGACAGATGCAGCGTCCAGGCGAGCTTCGACGGCCAGAGTGCCTGTTCGATTCGTTCGGCCACCGCCTGGTAACCGGTCCGGGACAGGTGCAGTCCGTTCGGATCGTAGAGTTCGGACGTTGCAGTCTCCGCATTCGACGGCGTCCATGGGGCGAGGAGATCGACGAAGAGATCGCCTGTCTCCAGACAGACGGTATGCATGGCCCGACTGTAGACCGCCAGGATCACATTGTGGGTTGTCGGGTCAGGCAGTGGACGTGGACGCTTCTGTTGCAAGATGGGGGAGAGGACAACCATGCGGCTGCCGAGCTTTGCAATGTCCCCGCGTAGCGTGCGGAACTGCTTCACGTATGCCGACAAGCCTTGCTCGCCGGCAAAGGCCTCGTTGGCACCGTAGGCCAGGAAGACAACAGTCGGCTTTAGTTCGGCGAGCTGTTCGAGCATTCGCTGGTAACCGACGGCCGGCGGGTCAAAGATTCCCCGCGAGTCCGCGAAGACTGTGTCACCGCTCCAGCCGAGATTGCGAAACGTGATGCGCGCCTCGGCGAAGCGCGTGGTCATCAGACGTTCGATTTCCCCGTAGAGCTGGGCCCGCTCGACGAACGTATTTCCCAGGAAGACGACCCGGTCGCCGTCTTTCAATCGGAACGGTTCATTCTCGGCCGCTACGGAGAGGGAACCCAAGGCGATCGGGAGAAGTAGAACCGCCCAGAGTGAACGTCGCCAATTGCGCACGAGGCCACCTGTTGCGTAAGGAGAAAGGAAATCGGGCCGGTCGAACGGAACCGGTATTATCGGTGTCTCGGTTCCCTCTTGCCAAGGGGCCAGCAAGATTCGGCGATAGATCGGGTGCCCGAGCTGCGGAATTCCCACTCGAAGTGGGCCCACCGTCCTGCAACTCGCCCCCCGCACAGGCATGGTCTGCGCGGACCCGACGGCCGACTTCCGCGGCGATGTCTTGCGCTGAATTTCTCGAGAACGCTCCTCGAGTGGGCTCTTAGGAGGTATTGTCAGTCGGCCGAGTTGGCCTGACGAAAGATCTGTTCGATCGCATCCACATCGAAGACGCATCCGCCCCATGTTCCGCCGCCGGCCTGTTGCAGCAAGGCCCACAAACGTGTGTCATCGGGAAGGTCCGGATCAGGCCGAAGGTCATCGCGTGGTTCGCGTTCGGCGAGGACTCGGGCCGCTTCCTCGGGCGACAACTCTTTTTCGGGCGATCCCACGAAGTCGATTTGGCCGGTCAGATTCAAGCGGTCGACTTCGATCCGGATCAAATCGCCGTCGCGCAGTTTTCCAACCGGTCCACCCGCCAACGCCTCCGGTCCCACATGGCCGATACAGGCGCCCGTCGAGACGCCGGAAAAACGGGCGTCGGTAATCACGGCGACCTGCTTTCCCCAGTCAAGGTACCGGAGCGCAGACGTAATCTGGTACGTTTCTTCCATGCCGGCACCGAGCGGCCCGCGGCAGATCAGGACGATGATGTCCCCCGCCTGCACGTGCCGGCCCCCCTGCCCTTTGATGGCCGCGATGGCTTCCCGTTCGGATGTGAAGACACGAGCCGGTCCGAGTTTGCGGTACACGCCGTCGTCATCGACAACCGAGGGGTCGATCGCCGTACTCTTGATGACCGAACCTTCGGTCGCAATATTTCCCATGGGAAAGGTGACCGTGCTGGTCAGGCCGCGCGCCCGGGCCTGTTCGGCCGACATGATGACTTCGTCGGCCGGAACGCCGTCCCGTTCGGTCAGCAGGCTGCGGAACCGTGTTCGCCGTTCGGATGTCTCCCACCAGTCGAGGACCTGTTCGAGACGGCAACCCGCGGCCGTCAGCACGTCGAGTTTCAATAGGTCCAGGTCGCGCAGATGCAGCATCACTTCGGGAACGCCTCCTGACAGAAAGATCCGCACGGTGGGGTGTCCCTCAGGACCATTGGGAAGGACATCCACTAGTCGCGGGACTTGCCGATTGACGCGGTTCCAGTCTTCGACGGTTGGTCGTCGCAAACCGGCTGCGAAGGCGAATGCCGGCAGATGCAGCAGCAGGTTGGTCGATCCGCCACACGCCGCATGGACAACCATCGCATTGTGGACGGCATCTTCTGTGAGAATGTCGGCCGAAGTCAGGCCCTGGTTCTGCAGGTTCACCAAAGCCTTTGCCGATCGAACGGCCGTATCTCGCCAGACAGGTTCTCCCGACGGGGCCAACGCCGAATGTGGCAGACAGAGTCCCAATGCCTCGGCGATGACCTGGGCCGTCGCGGCGGTTCCGAGAAACTGGCAACCACCCCCGGGAGTTCCGCATGCTCGGCAGCCCATGTCGGCCGCATATTCCAGGGTAATTTCACCGTGTGCGAATCGAGCCCCGATGGATTGCACTTTGCCGGCATCCTCGGCGTCGGTCGCGGGAAGAGTGACTCCGCCGGGAACGATCATCACCGGGAGTTGACGAAATGACGCCAACGCCATCGTCATCGCCGGCAGACCTTTGTCGCAGGTCGCCACACCCAGGACCGCCTTGCGTAGCGGCAGCGAACGAATCAGCCGTTTGAGGACAATGGCCGCATCGTTGCGGTATGGCAGGCTGTCCATCATGGCCGTCGTTCCCTGCGAACGCCCATCGCAGGGGTCGCTGACGAAGGCGGCAAAGGGAAGCCGTTCTAACCGGCTGAATTCTGCGGCAGCGGCCTGCATCAGCAGTCCGACTTCCCAATGTCCGGTGTGATACCCGAGGGCAATTGGCCGACCATCTTCGGCACGAATTCCCCCCTGCGTACTCAGGATGAGAACCTGGTCCCGCAGCAGTTGGTTCGGATCCCAACCCATTCCGGCACTTTGGGTCATGCCAAAGATGTCACCGCTGGGCGCGTCCCGCAGCATCTCTTCGGTCAACGGGAGCGCACCGGAGGGACCGGCGGCCTGAGTCCGCACCGTGCGGAGATCGTCGCCGGCGGAGTCGAGCAGTTCTGAAAGCGGGATGGTCATAAGGAACGCCTTAAGCGGTCATTGCGATGACGAGGTGCGGACAGCCATCAAACGATGAGATCAGAATTCTCAGCCGGCAGAAACGGAAACAACCGGAGTCGCTCGGACGGCGGAAGCGGGCTGCCGTGTTCGCACAGCTCGAACGCCTCGGCCAGTTTGACGCTGGCACCATGTTCCCTACCGTAAATCGATTGGAGTAAATCGCGGTGCTGGTCCGCAATGCGAACAGTCCGCTGGCGATACCATTCGGTCAGCCATACACGGCGGTCTGCCGGTTCTGTCGGGACGGTCGCCAGTTCGCCTCGGTTGAACGGCAGCCACTCATAAAACTGCGAGTCGTGGCAGTCGAGTACGTCGATAATGGTTTCCCGAAGCGGATCGACATCAACAGCCACACAGGCAGAGAATGGATACGGCCGCGTAAAGCGATCCCAGAAGTAGAAGATAACAGGATTACGTTCCAGGAAGGGCGTTTCTGGGGCAACATTCGGGACGGTCACCATGTAGGCCGCGTCGCACACCATCTGGGCCGTGTAGCGATGGTCCGGATGATAGTCCCAGGGTCGATGGGTGAAGATTGCATCCGGCCGAAACTCGCGGATCAGCCGCAGCAGATGCAGAAGTGTCGGTAAGGTTGCTTTCAGAAAACCGTTGGCAAAGTCGA
>CALJUK010001100.1 GCA_937975745.1 uncultured Planctomycetaceae bacterium
ACCGAGCGAGACGCGGTAGTCGATGGTGTACATGAGGGTATGCAGGAGATGCTGCCTGAGATCACGCGACGTCAGACGATGGACGCCTTGTCTGGCTATGGACAGTTCACGCCGCTCGACAAGAACACGATTGACGACACGATCCGCGACATCAACGGGCAGTTGCAGCAGATCGCGAAGTTGCAGGACATGGCGAAAGGCCAGGCACCGACGAAGACCGGCCAAAGGCGGCTACAGCACAGAGAGTAAAGAGAGCCAACTTAAAACCGCCCTTGAGACAGCCAAGCGGGCGGCACAAAACCGGATCAATGACCTGAAGCATGAGATCGCGACAGGCAAGCGGATCGTGCGTGGTAAGACGGAACTGATTCCAGACGCTGACCTGATCAAACTCCGCGCGGAACGTGATCGGCTGCAGGCTGAGCACAAGAAGCTGTTTCCGCCCAAAAAGCTCACGATGGAGCAGCGGATCGCGAATGCGGAACGGTCACTGGACCGGGCAATCGAGAACCTGAAGAGACAGTTGGCGACCGGCGACCTCAAGACGAAACCACGTAAGCGTCTGGAGTCAAAACGCCTGGACGCGAAACGTGCAGAGTTGGAATCACTGCGGGCTCAACGTGACGAACTGAAGGCACTGCAGAACCCGAAGAAGACGCCGGAAGAACGAGCACTGGCGGCGATGAAGTCTCGGCTCAAACGTCAGCGAGCGGAGTATCAGCGACGTATCGACGAGCAGGATTTCGAGACGAAGCCACGTAAGCGACTGAAGAAGGATGACGAAGCCCTGACGCTACAGAAGGAGATGATTGACGCGAAACAGAAGTGGTCAGAGATGAAGGAGAATAAGCGGCGAGAGTCGTGGCACCGCGGCCAGCATCTGGCCGAGGGGGTTAAGGAAACGTCGCGTCTATCACGTGCAATAATGACCGCAGTGGACCTGTCAGCCGTGTACCGTCAGGGTGGGTTTGCAGCGTTTGCGCATCCGATTCTCGCGTGGAAGAACCTCAAGCCGATGATGGAAGCAGGCATGAGCGAAAAGGCGGAACTGCGTTTGGCCAATGAACTTGGCAAGAGAAAGAACGCACCGCTGTACGAGATCGGCGGGTTGTCGTTGACGTCAACGCAGGAAGGACTGACACGTCAGGAGGAGATGTTTGCTGGGAGATGGCAGAAGAAGATCCCAGGCGTCAAACAGGCGATCGGATTCAGTGAGCGGACCTATGTCACGTTTTTGAACCGCATGCGAGCTGACATGTTCGATGCAATGGCGGCCGCAATGAACCGCAATGGAGAACTGAGCGACGCAGAACTGAAAGCGATTGGTAGCTTCGTCAACGTCGCGACCGGACGTGGAGACCTGGGACGATTCACGCCGTCAGCGGAAGGGTTTGCGCTGGTATTTTTCGCGCCTCGTTACTTCTTGAGTCGTATCCAGTTGCTCGCAGCGCCAATAACGCGAGGACTCAACCCCAATCTTCCGAAGTCATTCCGCCTTCAGATGGCGAAGGAGTATGGGCGTTATCTGGCGGGCATCGCGACGTTCTACGCCGCAGCGATGTTTGCATTCGCGGGTCTGTCGGATGGCGAAGACGAGCCAACAATCGAGTGGGATCCTCGATCGTCAGACTTTGGAAAGATCAAGATCGGAGAGACGCGAATCGATCCGTTGTCTGGCATGGCACAGGTTATGGTGTACCTCTGCCGAGCCGGCCTCAGCACTGCGTCAGTCGTGAGCCGGACGAATGTCTCGGTTTTTTATTTTAAGAACAGCCACGGTCGGATTCGGCCTCTCGTCCCGGTGGAAGGTGTAGAGAAAGACGCCTTTGACCGAACGCAGGGCGAGGTGACCGGCAGTTTCGTGAGATCAAAGCTTAGTCCGGTTCTTGGAATGATGTTTGACTTGCATAGTGGTGAGGACATGGTTGGGCAGCCGGTCACGAAGTCGTCAGCAGTATTGAATGCAGCGCTGCCTCTGTCGTCACGTGACATCTGGGAGATCTGGAAGACACAGGACGTGCCGAAGTCGTCTGCGATGACGATGCTGTCACTCCTTGGGATGGGAGTGAACACGTACGGAATGCGAAAGATGAGGCAGGATCTGGTGTCAAATCCGGGCGACGCTGAGTTCGCGCAGAAGGTCATGAACGCTGAGGTCACGAACGCCGAGTACAAGCACGAAGACGGTGAGATGGAACTGTCATACGTGGCGGGCCTGAGGTCACAGAAGGAACTTGCGCGGCAGTACGTCGAGGCGGGTGGCGATAAGGCTCTGGCGTATCGCTCATCGCTCGGATTGACTGACAAAATCTGGAACTCTGACGTCGACAAAGACCTGATCACGTCGGCCGTGAAAGATGAGTTGGAACCGACGACACCAGAGGAAGTGATCCACCGCTATGCAGTCAATCAGGCGAAGCGTGCGATCCTGATGACGAACCGGCCACTATCGAAATACAAAGGTGACGATAGCTATGACGTCACCCTCGCAAAGTGGGAGGCAAAGTATGACGCGGCGACCGAATGGATTGAGTCAAACAAAGACAAGCCGATCGTCAAAGAGGCGATCAAACAACTCCGTAAGAGTGCGGCCTTCCGTGACCTGATCGACCGCGAACGGGATGGGGAACGCAATAATATTAGACGTCCGGAATTTCGTCCGAAACGCGGCACACCCCTTAAAAACCAGCGTGAATCGCATCGTATCGCTCTGTCCGCGTGGCGAGAGAAAAGAAAAAACGCAGCCAACTGGTTGACGCAGTGACACAAGTTGATAGCTTTCGCTCATAGACGTCACCGTGACTTATAAGTCACACTGACTGGTAATCGACGGAGCGAAACACATGGCAGAATACAGGGACGTCTACGGCGGTCCGTTCGTCTGCGAGTTCACCGAAGACGTGAGCCGCGAGGAATACGACAACCTGCGTGGCCTGAACCCGAGCACGATCGTCCACCGTCGCAAGTCAGCGCTGCACGCGAAGCACGCGTACGAGCAGGAGTGGAAAGACACTCCGAGTAAGAAGATCGGACGAGCGTCGCATTCACTGCTGCTGGAACCGAAGACATTTTTTGACAACTGGTGCGTCTGGACGGGTGGGCGTCGCTACGGAAAGTCGTGGGACGAGTTTCGGACGTGGGCGGGCGAAAAGGAGATCATCAGTCAGGGTGAACTGACGGAGGTGCAGGCGTCTGTGACGTCAGCATTAAAGAAGCCTGAAGTTCAGGAACTGGTGAAGTCGGGCGTTGCTGAGTCGGTGGTGCAGGTCGAAGAGTGCGGACTGCAGTGCAAAGGTCGGATGGACTGGATCGATACAGACAGTGGGACTCTGTGCGATCCGAAGTTCGTAAACGACATCGCTGCAGTCCCCTTCGGCCGTTCGGCCGCGGCGTTCGGCTATCACATCAAGATGGCGCTTTACAAACACTGGTTTGAGAAGGCGACGGGTAAGCAGATTAAGCGGGTAGTGCTGATCACGATCGAGACGTCACCGCCGTATGACGTCGCTGTGGTTCCGCTGATTGAGTTGCACCTTGAGTCTGGCCTGTCACAGGGTCTCGCGCTGATTACTCAGATCGCTGCGGACATTCGAAACAACTCGTTTCCGGGCGTGGACGGTGGGGATCCTGTCTACGCGCTTGACCTTCCGATGTGGGCTCTGGATGAGGACGTCGTCTAATGGCTGACAAGAAAGAGTACGGAGACGGCTTTCTGTACGCCGACGACTTCGTTCGCGACGGCAAGTGGTGCCAGTTTGCCCTGACGATCAAAGGCATTGTTCCGCCAAACACGATCAAGGCGGCGAACAAGCAGATGGTGGATAAGGTGTGTCTGCAGTTCGAAGAGGCTAGCAAAATTCTCGCGGTCAACACGACGAACGAGCGGTTGCTGAAAATGGCTTGCGGTTCTGCGAAGTCGGATAACTGGGTTGGGAAGAAAGTGACTTTCTACCCGGTGTCTGTTGATGCCTTCGGTCAGACGAATGTTCCCGCATTACGGGTGCGTCTGCCTAAGGAGGTTCCGATGCCTTTCAGTGCGAGAACGCAATTAGGTCGAGACCTGACAGGGAAGTCTCTACAGGTCCAGACAGCGGGGAGTGACGCTGCAACGTAGCAGCGGGCGGTGTTATCAGGTGAGAAATACCCGGCGACCGACCCCGGATGAGGGGTGCGTCAGGATGACGCCTTTGGGCGAATGACGTCTGGTCGGGCACCTGAATTCAGTCATTGGAGGATATGTGTTGTTCAAGCCTGAAGATTACCGGCCGACACCGGGTTACGTGCTGGCTGCGATGATTCCTGAGACGGAGACGGAATCAGGCCTGGCGTTGCCGGATGGTGTTCAGACCGGTTTCACAATGGTCAAGGTCGTTGCGGCGGCTGATTACCAGTTGAGTGAGTTCGACTTCTCCAAGTGTGAGATGCCCTGCAAGTCGGGTGATCTCGTCGTTGTGGACTTCCCGAATCACAGTCCGCCAATCGGTGCGACATTCGACGGTGTGCCGCACATCCTGTTCAAGGCACGTCACATTCACGCTGTTGTATCCAAATAATGGGTCAGGGCGACTGACTATCTACATGTTTGAACTTAGCCAACATCTATGGGAGCGGCAGTCGTGAAAACTATCAGCAATCCGGACATGAACAAGGTGAAGCGGAACAAGACCGGCGAGTACGTCCTGGATGATCGAAAGAAGGCGACCTGTACGCAGTCGATCGTTGGTGACGTCCTTAACCGCTGGAAGAAATATAATCCGGATGGACGTCCCAGCGTGATGTATGCACCTGGCGTTGCCGAGTCTGTCTGGTTGACCGACCAAATAATGGGTCAGAGTGACTGATTATCGACATGTTTGAACTCAGCCAACATCTATGGGAGCCGCAACGTCGCGGCGTGCTTGCGGTGATTGATGCCGTTGGGCGAGGTCGTGACGTTGTGCTTCAGTCGCCAACCGGGTCGGGCAAGACTCAGATGGCGATCGAACTGATGCGATGGGCTGAGTTCAAAGGATGGTGTTGTTCGTTCTTCGTGAATCGCAAGTTGCTGGTTGGTCAGACGTCACAGCGACTGAGCCAGTACGGGATCCATCATGGAATTCGTGCTGCGGACTATGACGACCGCTACGACGCCTCGAAGGATATACAGATTTCGTCGGTCGATACGGAGATGGCTCGCGTCTATCGGCCGATGCAGCCTGGCAGCAAGCCGCGGAAACTGGTGTGGCCACCGCATGAGGCAGACCTCGTCATTGTTGACGAGGCACACATCCAGAAGGGCAACAACATGAAGACCGTCATCCGTCACCTGAAGGACAACGGGTGTGCGGTGGTGCTGCTGACGGCGACCCCCATCGGTCTGCGGATTCTGGCGG
>CALJUK010001101.1 GCA_937975745.1 uncultured Planctomycetaceae bacterium
GCCCGATGATCCAGCGGACGGCGGCGGTCGAATTCGGTTCGGAAAGCAACTCCAACTGGAGATCGCTGTCCCGTTCGTCGGTATCGATGGCCAGCGTCAGTCGATGTCGCCCCGGGGTCACTGCCAGATGCATTTCGGGACTCAATTCGACGGTCTCTCCGTCCAGCCAGCCGTCCAGGCCGACTACCTTGTTGACGGTCAGGACAATCTGCTGGGCATGTTCTGATTCAGCGGGTTGAGGCGTACTGACCTCGAATTCAGCACGCACAAACGCCTTGTGACGTTCGCCCGGTGCCGATTTGTTGCGGATTGACAGAATGGGAAGTTCCGCAATGGGAAGTTGCCCATTGACGCGGCTGTAGATGGGTTTCCAGATGTAGGTTGCATCGTCACTGGCGGCTGTTGCGTCACGTGTTCGGCGGAGTCGATCCTGGGCCTGTTTGGTCGGTTGCATCACCTCCCAACGGCGGGCGAGTTGCCGCGGGCTGATCTTGAACTGCGGTGTGCGGCCGACTTCCGACAGGAAGCGGACCAGGTCGGTCAGCTCCTGCTGAGTGAGCCGATCTCCCAGACCAGCCGGCATGAGTGAAACGCCGACGGCCTGTTCGTCGATCGAATCGAGAGGAATGCGTATCTCGCGGTCTTCCGCATCCCGGAGGATCAGGTCGGTGTCGGTCTGTCCGGTCTTGACGCCCGAGTAAATCTTGCCCGCCTGATCGACAACTACCAGCGTGTGATAGTTTTCTTTCACCTTGGCGTTGGGATCAAACAACGACTCCACCAGGTAATCGACCTGGGCGCTGCCACCCAGGCTGACAATGTCCGGCCCAACCCGTCCGCCGGCACCGCCGACGGCGTGACATTTCAGGCAGGAAATCGCCTCGCGGCGGAAGACTTCTTCACCATGCGCGGCGTTCCCTGACTGTTGCACACGGGCAACCCACATCTCCATTTCTGCGGGCGACAATTTGCGTGGCTGGCCGGTCATTCCGGCGGTCTTGCTCAGGTTGGCAACCAGTGCCGCATCGGGACGTCCGGAAGCGTTCACCAGTCGCAGGGCCACCTTCGCCGCGTCGGCCGGCATGCCATCTTTGGCGAGAACCGCCGCCAGCAAGGCCATTCCGTTCTTCTGTGAAAGGAACGTTTCAAATACTCGGCTGACCGTTTGTGTGTCGGTCGTCTCGTTCAGCAGGCGGCTTAATTCGCCCGCTGCCGACTTCGCGTCGAGTGGGATCAGGACGATCAAGGCCTCTGCCCGTAGTGCGAGAGGAGTTGCGGTGCGAGACTGCTCCAACAAAAGCATTTCCGATTCGGGACCGCCGATCTCCGACAATGAAGAGTACGCCGCAGTCCGAACGGCTGGATTCTGATCTCCGGAAACAGCCGCCCGAGTTAACTCGGGCCGCAGCGGTGTCACCTGCCACGCTCCCGCGCAGTGGATGGCAGCCAGCTGAACCTCCTCGCTGGAATGTCTGAGCAACTGTTGCAGCGGCGGTACCAGATCACCCTGTGGCTTAACGCCCCGCTGTCGACCGGCGGCCTCGAGCACACTCAGAAGTCGTGTCGCCCGCTCCGGATCCGAGTCGACCAGCGAAACAGCGTCCTGAAAGATCTTGGCGCTTTCGGTGGCTCCCCCCATCCGGGCCACCAACTGCAACAGTCGATCGGTCTGGTCCTCCGGGAGATCAGTCTGCTGCAGCGCACGCAAAACGGCCGGCAGGGCACCGCGGGCATCGGTTGCGTTGACCGCAAAGTACAGGTGATGGGGACCGTCGAACGCCAGTCCCCCTGAGGCAATCTCCGAAACCCAGACATCCTGCAGATCTCGTGCGGCCAGCCAGAGGGCGTAATCGAGGAACGGATCCATCAGCTGATCAAACGCCCGCATTGCCAGGACGATCGACGAGGGTTGCCGAATCCGCGACAGTCCGCGGACTGCTTCCAGGCGGACCCGCGGATGCGGATCGAGAACACTGACAGCCAGTTTCTGCTGCGCGTCGGGGATCTGTTCGGACCAGTGGCTGAGAACTCGCATTCCGGCTGCCCGAATCTGGGGAGAGGCCGAGGCAATCACCCGATTCAGCAGATCGACGGCCGGCGTATTCCACGATTCGTAAATCCAGAGCGCTTCCAGCCGTTGGCTGTCGGCATGGGTGTCGTCACTCGACAGACTGGCCACCCAGGCGTCCAACTGTGGCTTCAACACCGGGCCACGTTCCTGCAACTCGCGGCGTGTTTGCTCGCGGGTCCAGCCTTCGGGAGCGTTCAGCTGCGCGAAAAGT
>CALJUK010001102.1 GCA_937975745.1 uncultured Planctomycetaceae bacterium
CGGAGGCCCGCAAGCGCCTGTTCGAGCCGTTCCGCATCGACGGCGACATGTTCGGACGAGCCGCCGCGGAGGCCGTGTTCCTGGTCGCCACCGAAGAGGAGGGGTAGAACAGTGCGGAGATTTCGGAAGTAGAGAGCGCCGACGCCTTGTGGGCCGTGAAGCTTGTGAGCGGTGAGGGTGAGGTAGTCGATTGGCACTTCGGCCATCTGCAGGGGAAGTTTGCCAACGGCCTGCGCGGCGTCGGTGTGGAAGGGAATTCCTTGCTCGCGACAGAGTACAGCGATCTGTTCAATTGGCTGAATGATGCCGGTTTCATTGTTCACCCACTGCAATGACAACAGGTCGGTGGGGGTGGCAATCGCGTCACGGAGCTGGTCGATGTCGATCAGTCCGTACTCGTCGACGGGAAGCACGACGACATCGACTGATTTTGTACGGAGATAATCGCAGAGGTGAATGATCGAGGAGTGCTCGACTGTTGTCGTGATGAGTCGCGGTGTCGATCGAGCAGCGATGGCTGAGAAGAGGACCTGGGTGTTGGCTTCGGTCCCGCCGCTGGTGAAGAGGAGTTGCTTGGGGTCGCAGCCGAGAAGCTCGGCGAGTTGGCTTCGGCTCTTGCTGAGATGGCTGCGGGCGCGGTCGCCGGCTTCGTGGACGCTGGAGGGGTTGCCGAATTCGTTGCCGAGTGCGGAGAGCATGGCTGCGCGGACTTCCGGCAGCGGCCGCGTCGTGGCATTGTTGTCGACGTAGACCTCCATTGTCGGCGGCTGCTCCGTGCTTGACCTGTTAGTCGAAGAGTTGAAGTTGTCCCTGACGGGCATCTTCAATCCGCTCGATGCGATTCGCATGCTCGCGGATCGTCTCTACCTCTTGTTCCGTGAACACGACTTGCTGATCTCGGAATCGGTGCCCGATGGGAATCTTTCCTTCCTTCCTCCAGCGCCACATAGTCTGCCGCGAGACACCTATTTCGCGAGCGACCTCCGTGGAAGTGAAATAATGTACACCACCTACTATGCGAGGCATAGCGTGCTGCACCCCTCTGATCGAAGGCCCGTTTCAGGGAGCAACATAGCGTAACACGGCGTTGCAGTCCAGCGTCGCAGAGGTGGGCTCACATGGGGCCGCAAGCGATGGCAGCCCACATTTTTCGCTGCACTCGCCAGTCTTGTGCCCCCGTGATCCGCCTAATATCACGCTCGGTGATTGGGTCACGCCCACTCTCGATCGCTGGCAGAAACAGGAGTATTTCCTGAATGTCCGGAGCCAGATTCAGCAGGTTCATGATCTGCGTGATCCGCGCCCGCGTGACGTGCCCCAGCCGGGCCAGTTCCGTGTAGTCCGCCACCTCGCCGTCCCGGACCATCTGCTCGAAGCGGATCGCCAGCGCCATGAGCTTCGTAACCCGTGGTACTCGGCCCGGCACTGCGTCCGGCTTCGCCCCCTTCCGCACCTCCTTCCGGCTCTCGCGTCCACGACCGAAGTGGACCTTCGTCTTTACAGTCATCGCTGTCTTCATGCCACGGCCTCCTCAACTTGAAGTTCGTCCATCAGCGCCGTGAAGCCCGTCGGCCGGAACGTGACCGACACAGTCTGGTCGCTCCCGTCGTAGTCCACCCGTTCGATCAGCAACTCGATCACTCGCGCCTGCTCCTTCGAACCGAGCTGTTCCCAGACCGGGTCGAACTCCGCCAACGCCTCGACCACGTCGGGTCCGGTCACCATCTCCTGTTCCAGCCGATCGACCTCGACTTGGATCTCGGCCAGCCGCCGTCCCCCAACGCTGGCCCCTTCGTTCAGGGCGGCCAGCCGATCTGTATCGATCTCTTCCGCGCCGGCGATTCGCCGGATCTCCGCGCTCGCCCGGGCCACGTCGCGTTCGACGCCGCGTCGTTCCTCCCGTAGCGCATTGCTCGCCGCGTCCGTCTGACGACGCGCCTCGGCCAACGTGGCGGCCACGAGGGAAGGATCTTGGCCGATGGCCCGGATCTGGTCCACGACGAACCGTTCAATCTCCGGGGCTGGCAGCGATTTCGACGGGCAGTTCCTCCAGCCCCGTTTCTGGGCGTTCGTGCAGACGTAGTACCGGTAGCGTTTGTTCCCCTGTTTCGTCGAATGCGAGTGCGTCATCGAGCACCCGCACGGGGCGCAGTACAGCCGCCCTTTCAAGAGCGCCCCGAACTGGTTTCGCACCTCAGCGCCACCCGTCCGGTGGTTGCGGCGGAGTACCTTCTGGACCCGCTCGAACGTCGCGGCGTCGATGATGGCGGCGTGCTCACCAGCGTGCAGTTCGTCCTTGTACCGGACCTTTCCGATGTACGTCACGTTCGTCAGCAGGTTGTAGAGCGACGTCTTG
>CALJUK010001103.1 GCA_937975745.1 uncultured Planctomycetaceae bacterium
CTGGGTAGCGGCGAATTGACGACAACCGGCGACCTTATTCCCTAACCGGTCCGAACTCGTCGCAGCTCGAATTGGACCGGTGGACGCCCGTCTATTCAGCGCGGAGCCCGTTGACCGTCGCCACACTCGTCCCCACCACACGGTCGCCGTCTTGCTGGCGAAGTATTGTTTTGGGAATGTGGTCTGTTTCAAAGATTTGATAGTACGGGCCCGTGTATCGTAGCAGCGCCGCATCGACCGTTTCATCGGGCAGGAGATACATTCGTTGAGGTGGTCGAGACTGAACTTCGCGAGACCACATGACGCCATTCTTCCCAATAATCTCCAATCGTGTGATCGACTCGTGCACCGTCCTTTCAAATCCGTGCTTGGTTCGTTGGGGGTGACGGTCGAACGGGCCGAACATGAAGTGCGAGTCCTTTCGCTCCTCGATCCAAATCGTGCGTGGCTGCGCTTTTGTGACGGTTGCGACGAATCGCTCCTCTGACTGCGGATCGACGGTCAGCCCGTTCTGCACGGCACGCTGTTGGAGAACGTCACGAAGCCGATTCCGATCGGCGCTTGCGACCCCGCTCACGTCGACGGCGACCGACATTCCAGTCCCGAGCGCCAGTAGATTCGGATCGTCAGCCACCCTCGTCAGCTTTGCCTGTGCGGCCGCATCCGGCAACACAGCAATGGTCAGCGCGCTGCACTTTTGACTGTGGACCAGAAAACATGCTTCTTTGCCACACATTTTCATCTGATGACCTGTATATCTCCAAACCGCCGCTTGCAGTCCCATGTCGTACAGAAAATCGCCAAGCAACAGGTATTCGCTCGACAAAATCGCCCTCAGAAATCCCGGATGTTCGCCCTTGAAATCAATCCGCAGCGGTGACGACTCGAACGTCAAATCCAACAGGGTCAGTTCTCGAAACGACTGGATGCCCAAAACCCGTCCCGTCGAGTCAAATGCCAGTTGAGGCCGGCTGTTCCGTTCGGCGGGATGCGTTGCAACCACACTGGATGTCGCTATGTCCCAGAGGCAGACCGAGTCGCCCACAACGAACGCCAGCAGACGTCCGTCCGGGCTCATTACAGGTAAGCCGCGCTTTGTCTTCACAGAGAATTTGCATTCTCCGGATATCTGATCCCAGATGCGCAACTCCGTATTCGAGTGCAACGTGGCAACCCGCATTCCTGAGAGAAACGCAGCCCAAGTAACGTCCCCCGGTTTCAACCGCCCCTCATTTTCGCCGATCAACCAGGATCGTTGGCGACGGACGCCATCCGGAGTCAGCGCCCACAATTCGACCGCATTCGATGCCCGCTCGCGCGTCTTCAGTTTCTTCATCAAGACCCGTGTGCCATCCGCGGCCAAAGCGAGCAGGTGATACCGACCGGGCGCAACGCCGCGGCCGAGAAGTTTTCCACTGTCCAGGTCGCACAGATACAGTTCAGTTTCATCCGGCTCCTCCTCTCGCAGGAAAAATCCCTGACTGAATGACACAGCCGCGCGACGGCACACGGGATTGATCGCAAAATGGCATTCATGTCCCTGCTTAAGCGGAGGCAATAAGACCGTCCTCGGATCCTTCGGCTGCCGGATACCGGACAATTCCGGCGGCGAGATTCTCCACTCGACTCCTTCAGAGACTGTCGGTTCGATGTGAATCGCCGACGCGGTGGAAATGACGGTATGCTCGCTGATTGCCCTCCCACCGTCACCGTCCCCAGGCTCATCCGACACCTGCGGGTTGCTCGGAAAACCAACCTCGATGGGAGTCCAGTCCGGCTCCAATAACCGGTCCGGCGCTGCGGTGAGCACTCTAACCTCTGCATCTCTCCATTCACGCGCGTACGTCGCCTCAGCGACACCTGTTCCGTACATCAATGAATTCGAGTAACACAAAACTTGTCTGGAGTTGGTCT
>CALJUK010001104.1 GCA_937975745.1 uncultured Planctomycetaceae bacterium
TGGCGTTGAACAGGACCGGGCCGACCAGGGGGAGTTCCCCCAGGAACGGGATTCGTGTCGATTCCGTCGATTGCTGCCGCGAAATCAAACCGGCAACAGCCACAGTCTGACCCTCACGCAGTTCGATGGTCGTTTGTGCTCGGCGGGAATTCAGGCCCGGAATTCCGTTCACAGAAGTGCTAGGGTCGATCTGGCTGAACTCGGGAATGATCCGCATTCGGATCAGGTCCCGGTCGATGATCGTCGGCATCACAAGCAGCGAGGTCCCGTAGCCACGGAATGTGGTGGAGGTCCCCTGAGCTCCGTCGACACCGATGATCGTCGGGACGGCGAATTCACCACCAGCCAGGAAGCTGGCAGCATGCCCACTGAGCACGGTCAGCGTTGGCTCGGCCAAAATCTTGGCAGTTCCGTTGGTGGCCAGCCAGTTGATCAGGACGCCGATTTCACCGTTCTCGAACAATCCCGTGATTGTTGAAGGGACACCTCCGGCCACAGCAGTAATCGCGTGTCGGCCACCATTGATTAGGTAGTCGATGTCGACACCCATCCGGCGAAGCATCGAGCGGTTGAGCTCAGCGACTTTGACGTGCAACATGATTTGGTATTCACCGGGAACTTCCAGCATGTTCACAATGAAGCCCGAGAGGAGATCGCTACCGCCGAGCAAGTTGTTAGTGCCGTTGTTGAAGCCACCCCCTGCACCGCCGATGCCGCCGACACCGCCGGCAGCACCGCCAATTCCTGGTTGCGGTCCGTACAGCGAACCGGTCTGATCGATGAACTCACCCCGCACGATCGAGAGGATTTGGGCGGCCTCTTCGCTGTCGCGAGCCTGGCCCTTCACAATGACCTTGTGCGACAGCGGAATGAGGTACACCTTGCTGTCGGGAAACAGCGTGGCGATTTTCCGTTCCAGCTTTCCGTAGTCAATTCGCTTCTGGTCTTCGAGACTGGGGTCACGGATGACCTTGACCAGGTAGATGACTGGATCCTCGACACCCTCAAACCACAGTGCCAAAGTGGTCGAGCCGATTTTCAGGCCGACAACGCCGAGCTCGCGATCGCTGAACTGTACGTATTCGATCACTGACGGATCGGCGATAGCGGTCTTTACGACTCGATTTCGGGCAATAACCAACTGGCTGCGATTGTGGATCACCTCCAGTTCATCGAAGACGCCGGGCATGCTTTCGATCATGGAGGGAAATGGCTTCTTGGTGGGGCGTTTGATTGCCTCTTCGTCGTCCTCTTCAATGGCCTGTACCAATTGCATATTCGGCGCGTAGCCCCCCGGGGGCGCAGCGATGTAGGGCTGCACTTGACCTCGTGCGTTCAGCTGTGGGCTTCCGTATTGCGCCTGGGCATAAAGCGGAGGAGCCAAGACCCAGAGGGCCAGCAGCGCGGATAGAAGGCGGAGCGGACGTACTGGTCCCTGCCGTGTCTCTCTGCGCATTTGATTGACCATGTTTTCCGACATCCCCAGCAGCTCCTGTCCACCGCGTCGCCAATCCAAGGGGAATCCTGTTCGGCGAAATAATTTCCCTTGTATGATTCCTCGAATCAACAACTGGTTTCTCTGCACTGATGCAGAAGTCCGTGTGTTCATCAAACTGTCTGAGGCAGTCTGGCCCATGCTGCTCTCGCAGTCTGCCGATCCCGAGAACGGGCTTCGAGATGCGATTTCGCCTTGAATGTCAGGTGGTCATGTCTTCGGTTGGATACGTTGCCACAACTGGCGGTTCTGCGATCGGACTTCGTGCTCGGTTGCGCGAGCGGTCTCTGGCGCGGCAGAGCCGTCGCGAGCACCCGTGGTAGTTTCTATCGGTTATTCCGCGCACGAGAGTTGAAGCGGTTTGCCCGACTGTTGCGATTCTATTGCCTGAAATGAATATATCGTGGGAAATACGGGTTCAAATGTGAGGTGCGATGCCGGACGCCGCGTGTGAACTTCCCGATGAACTGCAGATTTGCCCGGCGGAGAATTGGCGAGCGGCATCGGGACCGGGGGCAACTGCGACGATCGTCGGCAGGCAAGAATCGGCGACAAAGAATGAAATAAGGAGAGGCTAGATAGAAGCCTCTCCTTATCCGTTCGGTTCGATTTGAGTGAGGAGCCGGAGGACCGAAAACCTCCGCTGCGGCCGACTAACGACGCCTTCAGCGTCCTGCGGTGGAAACAGGCTACCAGGCCAGGTTTGTGTCCCGATTGTAGCTGGGGGGACCCTGGAAGTACCAAGGGCGACGGTAGCTATAATAAGGAAAGCGATAATGCCCCTGGACGGTGTTCCGATGGTAGCCAGCCCCGAAATGGGTTGTGTACAAGTCGTCCCCGCCGAAATTGCCCCCGGCAATGCCGGCTCCCATCGCTGGTTGGGGCATCATTTCTCCCATCGGCGGACCGGCGAATCCCATTCGGCCAAATCCCATCGCACCGGCACATCCGCAGTTTCCCGCTCCGAAGGCAGGGTATCCACCCGTCATGCCTTGGCCCATGTAGGCGGACGATCCCATCGTTGATGCATCCATGCCGTAGGCGGAATAGTAATAAGGGCGGCCGACGCGGTTCTCGAAGCCACCGGGAGTCCAACTTCCAGCACCCGCTGCGTAGTTGGGGTTGGTTTGCGGCGTGATGTTGACGAGCGGAGGGTCAGAAGCCGGCAACGCCGGTGATGGTGTGGTTTGCGGAAGGGCCGAGCCTGGCGAAAACTGTACTTGGGGCGGCAGTGGATATTGCGGAGCCGTATTCGGAGTGATTGCCGGCAACGGTGGCGCTTGCAAACTTCCGGCATCTTGTGCCGATCCGGAAGTTGTGCCCAAAGCGATCACGCAGGCGACGAATGTGGAAGTCAGTGGTCGAGTCAAAGTGCGCATAGGCCCCTCATGGAAAAAATGGTGCGAGGTGTCCGAGTGTCGTTTCAGTCCGGATCTGGTCGGAGGGGATGCGAAGTCTGACCCGGCGGCGATTTTGGCTCAGCAATTGGCGGACGAGACTCGTTCTCGACAGCCAGACTGCCCGGCCCAGGGCATTGCCACAACCAAGTTTTTCCCCAACTCTACCCGCGCCACAGTGGAAGTTGAGATTTTTTGCCGCAGCGGCAAACTTTTCTCGACTCTCCCTGTCGGCGGGAGGCGATCTCTCCGGTTATGCCGTCGGAAACTTTCTTCAGGATTGGACGGAGAGAGGCAATTATGCAGCCGATAATTAGAGTAAACAGCTCTCTGAAGCGAACTGAAGCCGAAGGAGGCGTGCGAACGCGCCCGGTCGAGCTTGAACGTCTGGAATTTGTTGGCAACCGATCCGACGGTTGCAACAGGGAAATGGGACAGGTCTCGTCATGCCCGCACATCTGATTGCTCTCTTCGTTGCCTCTGGTCTGGCAGTCGGCCAATACGTTCCAGGTGGTACGTTTAACGCATCGATGTACACGGACCAGCCGGGCGCTGTGATCGGCGATGGGTACGGAGATCAGCTTTATCCGTATGATTCGCCCGCTCCGTGGCAGCACGGTTACATTCAGAGCATCCCTGCGTACGGCGGCTTCAACTACTTCCGTCCGTATAACTACCGCCACGTTCTCTCGCAGACTCAGGTCTCGGGTGGATGGGGAATGGTTCCGCAGATGGGGTACTCGCAGCAGTTCTGGCATCGGTATGCGGATCAGGCAGCTCTCAAGCAGCCGCTCGGGCATCAGCCCCGACAATATCCAGCGACCGGATCGATGGATCTGCCTCCTCAGCCACCGTACGGAGGCGAGCCGGGGGGCCGTTATGGGGCTTCGCCTTACGGCGGTCTACAGAGCGGTGTCCCCCAATATGGAACACCGGCCTACGGCAGTCCCTGATCGGGCCGTAGAGATTGGGCTCGCCGACGATTCCCATGTGCGGTCTCACACGATGGCTGCAGACTGCCAATGATCGCAGAGGCGGACGAACAACCGAACTTTCGGTCGGTTCCTGCCCATAAGTCGGTCTGCAGGGCCGTTACGCCGCCCCGAATGCACTTCGCGGTCGCTACCATTTCCGGGAAATCCTTGTAGAATCAAGGATTGTGGTGACCTGGCAGTCGAATCGAATTGACCGTCCGTGTCGGGGCTGCCACCACATGACCACAATGTCCCCGTAGATCAATTGGATAGATCGTCGGCCTCCGAAGCCGAAGGTTACAGGTTCGAATCCTGTCGGGGATACTCTCCCGCGTGTCAGCACGGACAAAATCTATCGGAGCTGATCCAGGTAGGCGAGGAGGTCTAGCAGTTCCTGCAATGTCATTCGCTAGTGGAGCTTTTCCGGCATGCTGGAGACTTTC
>CALJUK010001105.1 GCA_937975745.1 uncultured Planctomycetaceae bacterium
GCCGCAGAATGCGGTATTTGCCAAGCTTTGTACCGGTGAGATCCTGCAGGCCCATCGCGCGGGAGCGATCTTCGCCCTTGATGTTGGGAGGAACACTCATGACAGATTCGCGGAAGGGACTCCGCCCAGGGGGAACGTGGGACGCAATGGAAGTCACTCGATGCGTCCGTCGACCAGAATCGCTTCCGAGCCGGGACCATTTCCGAAATAACGACCGAGTGAACGTCAATTCTAACGTACGACAAGTTGAACTGGCTACTGGTATATTACGCCGGTCTCGACAATCGTCCGAAACTTCCTGCAGGAAGAACTCCGGCCAGCCGAACAACACCAGAATGCAGTTTGCGATCAGTGCAGAGTCTGGTCAAAAGGGAATTTCCGGTCGAACTGGGACACGTCCGGGGAATTCTTCGGATCTGCCAATCCCCGCCAACGGACGATCTCGACTGAGTTGCGGCATCGGCCCTGTGGCAGCTGCGGTCCACGCCCCGTCCGGACGTTTCGCTGCAACACGTTTCACAACCAAACGTTACACACCGCCAACCTGGGAGAAACGCGCCCACCTTGCAGCATTCGCTTCTGATCGCGACAATAGACGCCAAGCTCTGCCAGTTGTGCGACCGGACTGGTTAACCTAAACCACGTAGTCAGGCACGGATGGGCACAACTGACGACCGACCGGTCTCTCGTCATCTTGTTCGACGGGTCTCTGGCCTGAGGCCTTCCGGAACGGGAAACGGCAAGAAGAATTTCGCAGCAATGAGCTTCCTCATGTTGGCAGGAGTCGGTTGATGAGGGTTTGGCCGGGACGCCCCTATCCCTTGGGCGCTACTTGGGATGGATCGGGCGTGAACTTCGCTGTCTTTTCGGAACATGCAACGCGTGTCGAACTCTGCTTGTTCGATTCACCGATCGACCGGTCCGAGTCCGCCTGCATTCCGCTTCACGAACAGACAGACTTGGTCTGGCATGCATACCTGCCGGACATCCGTCCCGGTCAGTTGTACGGATACCGCATCCACGGGCCTTACGAGCCCGAGCATGGGCATCGTTTTAATCCCAACAAGGTCGTCCTCGATCCGTATGCGAAGGCGATCGGCCGCGAGTTGACCTGGGACGACTCGATGTTCGGCTACACGGTTGGCGATCCCGCATTAGATCTGTCGTACGACACTCGGGACAACGCCCCATTCTGCCCGCTGGGAGTCGTCCATAATCCGACATTTCGCTGGGGTGGCGACCGCCATCCGCGAACCCCCTGGCATAAGACGGTGATCTACGAGACACACGTCAAAGGGTTCTCCAAACGACACCCCGACATTCCTGAAGAACTTCGCGGGACGTACGCAGGACTTGGTTCGCATGCGGCCATTGCGCACTTCAAGAGGCTGGGCGTGACGGCGATCGAACTCCTTCCCGTGCACCACTTCGTGAATGACCGCCACCTCGTCGAGCAGAACCTCTCGAACTACTGGGGCTATAACACGCTGTCGTACTTCGCGCCGCACGGCAGGTACGCCGCCTCAAACCGACCGGAACGCGTCGTCCGCGAATTCAAGCAGATGGTGCAGAACCTGCATCGGGCCGGCCTCGAAGTCATTCTGGACGTGGTCTACAACCACACCGGCGAGGGAAGCCATCTCGGTCCGACGCTGTCTCTGCGCGGATTGGACAATGCCTCGTACTACCGTCTGGTGGGCGGCAACGCCCGCTACTATATGGACTATACAGGCTGCGGGAACACGCTCAACATGATCTGCCCGCGTGTGTTGCAGTTGATCATGGACAGCCTGCGGTACTGGGTTCTCGAAATGCATGTCGACGGGTTCCGCTTCGATTTAGCCAGCGCCCTGGCCCGTGAACTGCACGAAGTCGACAAGCTGGGTGCCTTCTTCGACATCATTCACCAGGATCCGGTCCTCTCGCAGTGCAAGCTCATTGCCGAACCGTGGGACCTGGGTGAAGGGGGCTATCAGGTCGGCAATTTCCCCGTGTTGTGGACCGAATGGAATGGCCGATACCGCGACTGTGTCCGCCGCTTCTGGAAGGGTGATCGGCATACCGCTTCAGAGTTTGCAACCCGCCTTACAGGAAGCAGCGACCTGTACGAGCACGATGGCCGTCGCCCCTATGCCAGCATCAATTTCGTCACCTCACACGATGGCTACTCGCTGAAAGATCTTGTCAGCTACAACCAGAAGCACAACCAAGCCAACGGCCAGAACAACGAAGACGGCGACAACCACAACCTCAGTTGGAACTGCGGTGTCGAAGGACCGACCGATGACATCGACATCCGTCGGATTCGACTTCGCAACCGTAAGAACTTCATGGCCACGCTGCTGCTCTCGCAGGGCGTCCCGATGATTCGCGCCGGCGACGAACTAGGACATACACAAAACGGTAACAACAATGCCTACTGTCAGGACAGCGAAATTAGCTGGCTGAACTGGTCTCTCTCCGACGAGGACAAGGAGTTCCTCGAATTCGTCCGCAAGACGATTCGACTGTGGCGCGAGAACCCGGTCTTGCAGCGGAGACGGTTTTTCCAGGGACGGCAAATCCGTGGCGAGAAGGTGCGGGATCTGGTTTGGTTGACTCCTGCCGGCCGCGAAATGACCGATGCCGACTGGAACGCCGCTGCCGTCGGCTGTCTGGGAGTTCGCCTCGAAGGTCAAATGGTGGACGAATTCGACGAGCGCGGCAAACCAATCACCGGTAAGACGCTGTTGATGTTACTCAACGCCCACGCCAAGCCCATGCCGTTTCAAGTCCCAGACCACCTTCCGCATGAATATTGGCGTCCCCTGCTGGACACGGCAATCGATCGCCCTGCCAGCTACTGGTATCGAAGGCCGGAACGCTACGTGGTCCAGGACCGCTCAATGGCTGTCCTGCAGCTGAATCGAATTTGGCCACGTGTCCTCGCGCGCATGCTGGGAGGAGGTGGCGGATCCCAGGAGATCAATCACGCCGCCGTCGATGCCGAAGCACAGGCGACTGCCTCTGCCGCGGGACAACCCTGACGCCACGGATCATTTTTCAACTGCGCCCCTGAATGCCGCACGCGATACGGCAGTCAAGAACCGACTGTCAGACTGCGCGCCGAGAGGAAATCTGCAGATGAACATGAAGCACTCGATCGGTTTCCCAGCAGCAGAAACTGAGTCGGAACGGCAACGACTGCTGGAGTACATCAACCTGCAACTGGTGGCGCTCGGCTTCGAAGCCGTTCGTTCGCCCGACGTTGTCGAGTTGACCGAAGTCGCCCGCGGCCTGCTGGCCAACTACCGGCAGAAGTCGCGACTTCTCAGCGAGTATCGTTGCCCCGCCGATCAGCGCATCGAAGATTTTCTCGCGAAACACCTCGGCGACCTGGACCTTCCCGCGCCGCTCCGGCTACCGAATCGCCCTTTCATCCTGGATCGGCATGGCATCGCGCGCGAGTTGTCTCTGCCGGCTGGCGGGGACGTCTTCGAAAGCGAACTGGTCAGCTCCTACCGACTGCACAACGGTGTGCTGCATAATCCGCTGCATGACCGCCGGACAACGGAAGGGACTTTTCACATTGTCGAAGATGGCTTGCCCATCCCCGACGACAAGCGGGCCGTTCCCCGGCTCACGTTTGCCCGCATGTTCCTGCAGGCCGTCAATCCGCCACGACATCTGCTGGAACTCCCCTACACCAGCGACTTCTCGAAACCGGCCGAGACATTCGTCTCGTTACTCCTACGACCTTTGGTCTGCCCCGAAGTCCCGCGCGTGACTGCGAGCAAGTCCATGGAGGTCCGCTTTTTCGCTCCCGGAAATCTGGTCAGCAATCTGGACTTCGTCGAATCGATCTTCGGCAACGCGGGAGACCCGTTCATTCCCGAGAACGACTCGGCATTGGATGTTGAGCATTGGACCGGACATACCGGCTGCGTGATTCTGGCGCCGCACCTGCTCAACTTCACCAAGCGGGATTTGGGTCTGCCAGACTACGAGTCGGCCAGCGAACGGCAACGGCGGGACGGAATGTGCTACCGCTCGCCCGACGAGATGTACAACAACGGCCAGCCCTTCAAAATTTGTTGCCGAACGGCCGACGGTGTCATCGTCACACTGATCGCCGACAACTACTTCGGCTACTGCAAGAAGGAAGTCAAAACCCAGATCAGCTATGCGGCCAATCTGTTCGGAAACTGCGAGGAAGAGCACGCCGGCGGAACGATGGCCTACCCCAGCTATGACTTGGGAGAAGAATTCAGAGTCAACAGCCGGCGGTACAACGGCCGGCACCCGGACGGCGACTGGCCGTTCGGCTCTG
>CALJUK010001106.1 GCA_937975745.1 uncultured Planctomycetaceae bacterium
TAGAGCATCGGTCTACGGAACCGAAGGTTGCAGGTTCGAGTCCTGCGGGGTGTAATCCGAACACAAGGCAAACGCTGGGGAATGCCCATTCCCCGGCGTTTTCTCATGCCCGGCTTCATTTGGCTGCGAGGCCTTACTACATCTTGCGGTCATCTTCCGCACACTGGGGAACACACCGGCGCGGCTGGCTTGCTCGAAGTGACTATCCCGGACTTTCAGGTAGTGCTTCCGGGCAGTCCGCTCAGAGTTGCCGAGCCACTTGCAGACGACGTGCAACGGGAACTCCGCTTCCAGTTCCGTTTGCCGGCTTGAACGGCAGTTCTGGTAGAACCGCGGAATCTCGTCGGTGATGCCGGCGCGGGTGAGAGTTCGCTGCGTCTCGGTGCGGAGGTTGCTTTCTTCATCGACGTCTCGAAAGACTCGATCTTCCTTTTCTGGTGCCAGTTCCTGGGCTTCCAGCAGGTACGGCAGCAGTTCTGCGAAGATCGGCACGACTCGCTTGTCTTTGCCGCAGTGTGCCGTTTTGGGGCTGTGTACGATGAATCGATCCTGGTCCCAAAGGAAATGACTCCAGCGAAGTCCGGCCAGCTCAGACGGGCATCTGAGGCCACCGAAGCGGGCCAGTGCGATGATGAGTCGATACTTTGGACTGGCGGCATCCAGAATGGTCGCTGTCATCTCCGGGGTGATTTCGAAGTCTCTGCCCTCATCCACCCGCTCGGGAACAGAGATGCCGGTCAGCGGGTTGACCTGCATCAATTCATTGGCAACCGCAAAAGCGAAGACCTGCCGGGATGTTTTCACGATCTTGTGAATGTAGTTCTGTGACAGTGGTTCCCCGTTCTTCTTTTTCTCTCGCCTGAGCCACTTCAGAAATCGTTCTCCGTCACCGGCGGTCAACTCGGCGATGTTTTCGCATTCGGAAAAGTGATCCCGCATGAATGCCGTCTGGTTTCGGTATCGGATGACGGTGCGCGGCTTCACATCGAGTTCCGCAAGGTATCTCTGCACCAACGATGTCGCGGAAACGGTGTCAGTTTCCTCTGATTCCGGCGCTGGCTCGATGAGGCCGAGTTCTTCCAATCGCTTGCGGACAGCCGGTTTTGTTGATGCCACCCACTTTGCGGTCGCTGGTTCAACGCCAGTCCCGCTCAGCGCTGCGGCTTCGAGCTTGCCGATGTAGTGGCAGTATGACTCGGCTTCCTTTTTCGCTGGCTTACCGATCCCGATTGCACGTCGGGCACCATCTGCCAGGACAACCTGAATGGCCTTCGAACCTGTCGGCTTTGTGCGGATTGTTGCCATTTACTCAAGCCTTCCGTTTCTTCTTCACGACAATCTCATACCCCAGGTGCTCCAGCAGGGTATCGACGGCAGCGTGTCCGAGGCCTTTCGTTCCGGCCATGAATTGCGCCAGGCGACTTTCACTGATGCCTGTCGCCTTGCTCATCGAATACCGGGACTCTTCAGCGTTCGCGATGATGTCCCGCAACTGATTCAGCAGCTCTTCACTCATGAGTGTGCTTTCCTTTCGGTACAGTATCGGGAGTGCGTTACAGAAAGTAAAGCAAGTTGTTGTCGGATTCCATCAGAACGGCCAATCCGGATCGACTGGGACCTCGTCAGAACAGTACTGCGATTCTGCGTCAGGTGCGTCCACAGCGTCCAAACTCCGTAAAACACTGGGTGAATCGTGGACGCTGCCGTTGTCCTGAGCGTCCTGCGTGCGTCCAGCAGCGCCCCTGTGCGTCTCCGAATCGCCAGCACTCTCGCCAGTTTGGGCGCACTGGACGCTGTGGACGCTGTCTTGCGTACTCTTTCTGATAAGCCGGATGAATCGACTGCCGGCGGCCTTACCGAACTCCACATCGATTCCGGTTCGTCGCAGATTCGGTGCGATTCGTTTCAATTCGCCGGACAGTGAATTCGGACGTTTCGGCCAGTCCTTGCCCTTCGTGGTGCGTTCCCCTGCGAGTTCTTCCAGAATGTCTTTCAACTCCGTGGCAGTTCCCTGCCATTCGCTGTGTCCTTCCATGAATTCGAGCAGCGGTCCGGACAGCACGGACGATTCGATTGCAGATTCGTTCGCTGACGCCTGATTGCATTGATAGGCACCCAGGAATGCGCCTGATTGACACGGCAGCGCCGGTTCCGCGGCCACAACCCATGTGGCAAAGTCCGCCATTCTCGGCAGTGTCGGCAGCCGCACGTCTGCCCATGCAGAACAAGCCTGCGAAACAGCGTCCAGCAGCGCCCCGAGGATCAGGCCGTGGATTTGTTCGAAGCGTGCCCACAACTCGGATTCGGTTACCCGCTTCTCTTCCGGAATCGCTGACAGTGAGACGACAAGCGCCCTGTCGAGCAAATCGCTGCGCGTGCAGAGTTCGGTGATCCCGTTGAGCATGACAGGACGCTGCCCTTCGAACAGCATTTCTTCGCCGTCAGAAAAGAGTTCACGAGTCCCGAAACCACCACCGGTCGACAGCCGGCACAATGCGTCCGACAGCCAGTCCTGCACTTGTGACAAGTTTTCCAGTGCAATGAGGTGTCCGTTGCTGCCGGCAATGACCAGGTCACGTTCGGTACGCGGTGGACTTCGGATCGCGGCAACGTTGGGATCGACAAGCCCCCGCAGAATCCGGCAGAGTGTGCTTTTTGCCGAACCCTGCTCTCCGTTGACAGAAAGGACCGGATACGGCCCGGACGGCCGCATCGCAGCCACCAGCCAGCCCAGAATCAGAATCCAGTCGTCGTCAGATTCCACGTTCACGAGTGCCCGCAATTCGTCGAGCGAGCCATCTCGTTCGGGAGTCGGCAACTCCAGCACTCCGCGCGGACGCACAAACGCGACGTCCGGCCTGTCCACGACTCGCCAGCCCGAAGCATCAATTTTCACGGCCTGCCACGACCCGTTCGCCAGGTCGAGCCAGATACAGTCGTCGTCGCCGGCAATTCGTACGGCCGTTTCTCGGCGTGGTCCTTCGAACAGAGCACGGCCTCGCAGAACGCCGATTGCGTCCTGGACTGCCTGAGCGTTCGCAGCACTTTTTGTCACTGCCCAGTACTGACGCTGCAACCAGTTCCGGAACGCCTTGGAGCCAAGGCGCCACGTTTCACGGTGTCCTGCGATTTCGATTCGAGCGAAGGCCTCGTCGCTGTCGTGGAACAGGTCCACGTCACCGGCGAGCGCCACGAGTGTTGTGGCCTGCGAATCTCCTTTGTCGGAACTGCGCTTCCCCTTACCGTTGTTGCGTTTCTGTTTTCTTGATTGATGCTGATCTGTCTTCTGCCGGGTCAGCGAATTTTCTGGAATCTGTTCACTGTTCTTCACAGTGTTCGCATCGGATCTACTTTGCATAATATACTCGTCCGTTGGCTCGGATGTTCGAGGAAGAGAGAGACCCGGGAAGTGGTGCTTCCCGGGTTTCGCATGCGCGGCGTTACTCAGGCGTTGCCCACTGCGGCCGAGACTCTGGCAGTGTGCCGTGCGCGATGGCGTGCTGGACGGTTGTCTCAGGCAGATGTAGCCTGCGTGCGATGTCAGTGACCGAGACGCCGTCCTGATGCAGCGCCCGGATGTCGCGGACGATGGCTTGCGTTTCTTCAGGCGTCATCGGACACCTCGCCTTCGTCGGCGTTCGACTGCTCAGCCACCCACAGTTCGAGTTGATGCCAGTCGTACAGCACAGACTTGCCGAGTCTGATACAGGGGATTTTTCCCCTCGGTGCCGTGTTCTCCCAGAGCCATCGCTCTGACTTGCCGAAGAATTCGGCTGCGGTGTCCCGCGTGTTCCGAAGTCGCGACTGCTTCGTGACGCTGTGCATTGTTCTCAGCTCCATCAAGTGCGATTCGCCAGCAATTGCGATTTTGCTGGCCTACACTGAGGATGGAGCTCGAACCCGATTTAACCCGATTCCGCTGAGTTCGCAGCGTTTCGTGTTGCTCTGACGGGAGAAGAATTTTCTCGAAGAATCGGGTAGGAACCCGATTACCCGATTTCAAGATTACCCGAATTCAAGCACTGGTCTCGCTATCGAGTTTTTTGTCTGCTTCTTCCTGCCGCCCCTTCCATGTCGCGTCTTCGCCGTCGAGAGTATGGGGACTCGCCTGCTTCTCTCGATATGCAGTCGGCTTCTCACCCAGTTGCTGGAGTACGTATTCGTAGATCTTGTCCGGGTCAGGTTTCAGCCTGTTCTTACAAAACCATTCATACAGCGCGCGCGGCTTTGAATCGTCAATCCGGACAAGGCTCGCCAGGTGAAGGCGAAACATCTCTGACGGGTTGCCTGTCATTCCAAGTGCTGTGAGTTCTTTGTTCGCATATGGCGTGTCGCGGATGCAATTTCCTTCTGCATCGAAATGCCCGTCACGAATCGCTGCCCAGAAGGTCAGACGGTTTCCCTCTTTTCTGTTCGGGTCGCTATTCTTGTCACCAATTTTCTTATTCGATTGTGTCTCGACCTCCCCATCCTCAGGAAGCTCCTCCAGACGCCGCTCAACTGTTTCAAGCAGTTGTTCCAACTCCTCCGCCAGAATGGCACATGCCGTTGCTTGCACGTCGGCGCAAAGATCAAGCCGCCAGACGGCCGACTCTTTGGCATCATCGCTCACCGCCGCCGAGAAGTCTGGCGGGGAACCGTCCTTTTGCCCCCTGAGTTGGTCCACGAACGTTGCGAACTCAGACTGCCAATCTGCCCGAAATCGTTTCTCGTAGGTCGGCGCTAAGTGCCAACGGATGAACGTGAACCACGAGATTGCATACCGGATTCGCGGCTCAGACTCATCTGGCAGATAGAAATGGGGACGGTAGACCGAGAACATTCCGCGCCGCCAACACTGGCAGAGCAACTCTCCAGCTTGTACGGCGAACACGGTATTGACGTCGTGTTTCAGGACGCTCGGCGTTCTGCTGCGCGAGGGAGCGCGACGAAACCGTTCAGCAAGCTCTGCAAAGCTCCGAGTGGCTTCACGTACTGCAACGAGCGAGAAGACCAACTCGTGTATGTCCGTGGACTCGCGGACCCGAAAGAAGTTCGCCACCATTGGTTACCTGCCTTCCTGCCGGGCCGGACAGGGCAGGTCGCCGAAGACAGGTGCAGAAGGCGAAACCTGCCGAGTCCGCGTTGAAGGTTGAGGCGCTTGCAAGTCGCCCGTGGCCGTCCCGATTCCGCCAGTGTACCGCCGAGAGTCCCGATCAATAAAGCAATTCGATCAGGGAGGTCGTCCTGCTCGCCGGCACACCTTCAGTTCATCCGTTGGTATCGGTATCCCGCATTGCGCACGGCCTGGATGAAGTACCGGCCATGCGATTCAGCCGCCATCAGCCCTCGGTAGACTTCCGCCGGCACGTCGAAGTACTGGTACACCGCACCGTTGGTGAACTCGATCCCCAGTATGCGAGAGTCGTAGGCTAACAACTACACCAGCGAACACTTGGCGGGCACGGTGTACCACGTCCCCTCGATCCCTTGTCGGCCGTCATCGTTTGCCCATGTACTTCGCGTGGGCTTTTTCACCATCATCCGTGTTTATCAAAAGGTAGTCATAACCTGGAGACCCTCTGTCGGATTCTACGACTGTGATGTCTGACGTACGTAACCAAAGAGACGCGTCGATCCGCTCGAGTCGATCAATCTCCCACAGCGAACCATCCTCCAGAACGATGAATTCTCCTCGCCCGATGTTCTTCTTTATCCAATGCCCCTCGCCCGTTCCAGCGTAGACTCGCCGTATCGGGGTCGGGCTTTCGCCGACGGGGTTGCGCTCGGGTGGCACCGGCGTGGGCGGTTCATAGCCCAGTTCCTTCGCTTTCGCAAAATCCCTCTCCGCCGCCGCGCGCTCGCCCTTCGCTTTGTAGCTCAAACCGCGCCCGCGATATGCGAGGGCGTCTTCCGGATCGAGCCGGATAGCCTCGGTGTAGTCGGCGATGGCGCTTTCGTAATCACGTTTGTCGCCGTAGGCCTTACCGCGCCAGTAATAGGGAAAGGTGTATGTCGGATCGAGCCGAAGGGACTCGGTGTAGTCGGCGATAGCGCGATCGTAATCGCCCTTGCCATAGTAGGCCATACCGCGCGAGCAATAGCGGCCAGCCTTTTTCGGCTCAAGCCGGATGGCCTCGGTGTGGTCGGCAATGCAACTTTCATAATCGCCCTTTGCTTGGTAGACCATACCCCGCAAGGAATACGCGCCGGCGTTTTTCGGATCGAGTCGGATCACCTGGGTGTAGTCGGCGATGGCGCTATCGAAATCGCCCTTGCCCCAGTATTCCAAAGCTCGACTCAGAATTCGGCGCACGCCATCGGCCGACGGGTCGCTTGCCGGCAACGGCGAAGGGGTCTCATTTTTCGCCAGGAGAAGCGGCGGAAGCTCCACAACCGCGACGGCGAACTTCACGTTTTAGCCGCCCGGAGGTCGAACGGTCCACGTCTTGCCGCCGACCACAACGCCCT
>CALJUK010001107.1 GCA_937975745.1 uncultured Planctomycetaceae bacterium
GGTTCGGCCTGCCGGACCTGCGAGATACCGATCGGGAATGCCGCCGCTTGCAGCTTGCGGCCCAGCATTTCGACGAAACCCGGCAGACGAGACAGCCCCCCGCCGCAGACCGCGACGACTGATTTCGGCAACTCGTGCAACCGTACGTTGCGGTCCAATTTCGCGGTCAGTAAATGTAGGATGGCATCGCAATATCGCTCGCATTCGTCCGCCAGCTGACACTCAAAGTCCGTTGCCGGGGCCAGTACCGAACCGTAGTCGTTCTCACGCTGTTGCGCGATCCGATGCGTATCCCAGTAACGCTGTCCATCGTGATCGAACGCCTGCGCGTTGGTCCGTTCCGCCAGGCGAAGATCCAGCACGTCCCCGCCCATCCGCAATGTTCCCTCCGCAGCCGTCTGGCCGAGATGCGTCAGCGAAACGTGGGTTTGCGAGGCACCACACACGATGCCCAACCCGGTGAACTGCTCACCGACCAGCTCCGACAAGACCAACGCCGTTCCAGCCGGGACAACAATCGGGCGGTAACCCTGCAGCTTGACGACACGGGTGAGAAATTCCGCTTCGAGATGCTCGCCGTGTTCGCGACCACAGGGAAGAATCAGACCACAGGGTTCGCCCGGCTTATTCGAGCGGGGAACCAGCGATTCAATCATCGCGGCCAGCACCTGGCGGCCGGCGGGACTGCCACTGGGAAGGTGGCCTTTGGGAAGCAGTGGAGCAGCGGGCGTCTGGAACAGTTCCGACAATTCGGCAGCCGCATCACCCATCAACAAGAGTTGGCCGTCGCAACTGGCGAAGGGAATGCCGGCCCGTTCGAGTAGCTTCCTCTGCGAGACAGTCGCCGGCAGAATCGCATACAGTGACCGTCCCCGGCGGACAACCAGGCGGTCTTTCTCCAGCCGGAGTGACTTCATCCGGTATGAACCGACATCGAGCGCGACTGTCATGGCTGACCTTTGGAACTCTCTTCGGTGGCAGACCTGACCACCAATTGTGACAACGCGCGATCCAGCGGATTGCGGCGACCTGTTCGGGGACGTTCGTCGGCAGAAGATGCCAACACGCTGGAGTTCTGCGGACCCGGCCCCGCATGCGGTTGATCGATCTTGAATTGTCCCGTTTGGATGGGTCCTTGGGGGGAGGGAGGCTTCGGCTGTCGTTCTGCCGCAGAGGCGACGGATTCTCGCGACTGTTGCGTGTGACCGACGGGC
>CALJUK010001108.1 GCA_937975745.1 uncultured Planctomycetaceae bacterium
GCTTCTGGCGGCGGTGAAGCTGACGGGGTTCCGTTCGATCGCCTTCTATTTGCTCAACCCGCGAACCGACCAACTCTGTCTTAAGACGTCCTATAGCGTCGACCCGATCCAGTTCGTTCATGAGACACGCCATCTCCGGAATCATCCACCCGATCTGGACGCACTCAACGGAAACACAGTTCATCTCAACCGTGGGAACATCTCGACCGAGTTAGAGACGTGGCTGCCCACCCATATCCGCACGGGAATCTGTCTGCCCGTTCAAACCGAGACGAACCCATTTGGCACGCTCTGGATTTACGACCGCCGGAAACGGCAGCTGACAGATCGCGACAGCCATGTGCTGGCTTCGATCGCCGCGCAGATTGCCGGCGTGCTCGAACGTGCTGTCCTGGTCACCGAATCAGCCGATCAGTACCGTCTCCGTCGTGAACTGCAGGTGGTTTCCCAATTCCAGCCAGACGAGACATTCCACTTTGTCTCGAAGGGAAGCCGGTACGAAGCCAATGCCCGTTCAACAGCGCGGCACGAAGTCGGTGGCGACCTGTGTGAGATGATTGAACTCGACGAGACACGGACGGCACTGATTCTGGGAGATGCCAGCGGTGACAGTATCCCAGCGGCGCTGGTCATGTCGGCAGTCCGGGGAGCCGTGCATGCGTTGACGCACGATCTGCTGGACGTTGCCGTCAAACCTGCCGACGTCGTCCGGCGGTTGAACCAGGTCCTCTGCAATGTCACGCCAGCGCATCAGTTCATGACGTTGTTGTACGGCGTATTCGACACGCAACACATGACGTTCGAGTACTGCAATGCCGGACATCCCGCACCGTTCTTCCTGCATCGGGGGGAAACCCGACTCCTGGAATCGCACGGAATGTTACTGGGCGTGGTGGAACAGACCCAGTATGGCAGTGGATCGGTTGCACTGTGCGCGGGCGATTTGCTTGTCGGTTTCAGTGACGGAATTTCCGAAGCAATGAGCGCCCAGCATCAGATGTTTCGCTCCGAGGGCATCGCGGGCGTGATTCGACAGTTTTCCGATTGCACGGCGCGTGAAGTGGTTGACGCCATCTGGTCAACAATGGAACAGCACACGGCCGGCTCGGGAGATGGCGACGACAGGACGGTCGTTGCGGTCAAGATGCTCGACCGCCGCGCCCCGTAGGGCGAATTGCATCCATCGCGCGCGATGACTCAGCGCAGCCCTCAGTGACCGCCCCGTTCGCGTGTTACGGCTGGCTCAGCGAACAGCCCCACTTTCCGCTGCCGTGCCGACTCTTCGGCTTGACGGAACCGGCGTTTCATATCGCTGCGGTAGGGGTGGTGGGTGATCGCCCGGCTGTAGCCAGCCAGGATCAACTCTTCGTTGAGAAGTTCTCCGTCGAGATACACGTAGGCCAGCAACCGGTCGTAATGGTCCCGGCGTTCACGATCGAACTCCAGCCGCACAACCCGTCCGTTAACTTTATCGGCTACAAACTCAGCCGCCTCCAAACCGAGGGGATCGACCGGTTTGTCACGATGTTTCGTCTCGGGAGTGTCCACCCCGAGCAGCCGGACACGTTCCCCGCCGTCAAGCAGCAGGGTGTCGCCGTCCACCGCACGTTCCACACGATATTCGCCCGACTCGGCCACGTTGACCGGAGGGCTTTCGACGGAAGCGGATTCCTCGGAAAAATAACGAACCGCTGCCAGCAGCAATACCAGGACGGTGAATGCCACCGACCGCAAGGCTCGCTGGCGACGTAATAGCCGTCGTGCAGGGTGCAAAAGCGGCTCCACTTGAGGAACAACCGACGGACACAGCATAGCCGTGGCAGCCGAGAAACGACGGCAACTAGTTCTCGCTAAAGTTGACGCGCCGACGGGCATCCCGATTCAGCGGGTCTTTGACAAACCGCCGCTGACAATTCGGGCACAGGTCGAAGCGGAACTGCTTCGTCCCGCAATCCTCGAGATCATACTCTCCGGTGATCTCGACCTCGGCAATCATCTCGGCAACCTCCTGTAGATGATCGGCGTCGAGATCGGTCTCGTCGAGAACTTCGGGATCAAAAGCGGGATAGCACTCCGCCTTGACGACGTACCGCTGCTCGCCCAACTTGCAACCACAAAGATCGCACGTAAAGTGCAACATACTGTCCGAATCCTTCCCACCAACGCTCGCCGCGACCGTTCAGCCCAACCAAACATGTCAGGCGAGCAATGCACATACCATCGTCAAGGTTGCCGGCGACCGACCGAAAAGTCGTATCGCGCGGCCACAGCCCAGTGATTCGACAACCTGCTTGGTTGGTCGATTGTTCGCGAGCGCGCAACGGACAACACAACTCACATCGTTCGATTCGGGTCTCGCTCATTCGATTGTAAGCACAAATCGCGAAATGGTGGAAGATCCAAAACGGCTTTTTCTTGGCAAGAAACACCAGCAGAAGGGATGCGGACAGATCGATCTTAAAACCGGACATCTGTTCGCGGTCGTTTCAACGCAGGCGTCAACGGTTCCCGACACTTATGTATCAGGCAATGGTGACGAGAGTGGGCTGCTGTCGGATCGGTGTTCGCGCGCAGTCACCTCGCGAAACAGCAGTTCCGTGGGACGGGAGGGAATGTCGGCGGGATAACCACCAATTTGTCGGCAAGCGAACGAAACCGCTTTGTCCGGGATTCTGCCACAACACATGTTGCAAACGATCGACCGAACATCACGTGGTCGCTGCGGAAGTACTCATCAAGCGATTGAGCACATCAAGCATTTCGACAGCCCGGTGAGAGAGTTCCACCTGCCGGCTGTCGGCGTCCTCCGCCGCCGAGCGACGGCGTGGAGAACAAGGTTGGCTCTGGACGGTAGTCTCAGACCGTTCGAGTGTCGCGTTTGGACTCATCGGGGGTCTCACTTGGGTGCATCAACATGGTCTGAAGTCGCTGGCCCCACGACGTCGTAAAAGGCAGAAGCGCTCGCGAGTGGACAAGGCGAGTGCCGAATCGATTACACTGGCAACGCGATCAATGGTCTGAAACGATCATCGGGGGATCGGGCGGTGTCTTCGGCAAACCGGGGCATCTGGCGAAACTATAGGTCACCGACTCTCACGGGTGCCGGCTAGAGGCGCGAATTTTTGCAACGGATGATTCACCACGGTTCGCAACCGATCCAGAACACTCAGTCGGAATAATTGGAACCTGGCCGTTTCCTCGCCAACTGGTGCCATTCCCGGAGGGCAATGCCCGCAGTTACTTGCTCGGCAGACGAATGGTTCCATCCCAATTGGCGGGTGGTTGCCGATTGTGCTGGGCGATCAGCGACATCAGGAAGTCCTGCGCTCGGTCACCGGGTGGCATCGCGTGCAGCATGCGAAACGCATCGTCCCAGCGTCCCTGGATGAAGGCATCCACGCTGCCATCGTACTGCTCCAGATGGGCCTGCGTCAGGTCGGGAAGATTGGCCTCAGAAGGAAGGAGCTCGCTGACGACCAGCGGCGTTTCCAGGCCGTAGGGCAGAACCCGCGCGAGCTTGCGGATGCGTGCCTGTTCCGCAGACATCTTCTCACGGACAATACCGGCCGTTGCCTCATCGACCAAAATGGGAACATGCAACTGACGCGTCATCGCTTCCAAACGACTGGCGAGATTCACAACCGGGCCAAAGACGGTCACTTTCACCTGGTCGCTGGTTCCAATTTTTCCGGCGACGGCAACGCCATGAGCAATACCGATCCCGACCTCGAAGTCAGCCAATGGGTGTTGGGGCTGACGACTGGCCTGTAGAAACGCCTCACGGATTTGTAATGCCGCGCGGCATGCATCACACGGGGCTTCGTCCGACGGAAAGGGCCAGCCCCAGAACCCCAACGCCGCATCACCTTGAAAGTCGCCCGTGACGCCTCCGAATCGCTGAATCTGCTCAGTCATCACGCTCAGCGCACGACTGACACGATCCAACAGGCCTGCAAGATCGTCGGCCGCATCCTCCGCCTTCTGGCTGAAACCTCGCAGGTCGCAGAACAACACGGTCACGGGGCATTCACGTGGCTCGAGCACGTCGGTGTCCAGATCGTCTCCCAAGGCCGAGAGGATCGCAGGCGCGAAGAACTGTCTGAGGCCCGTCTGCTGTCTTTCCAGTTTCTTCAGCCGCTGGACGGCACTGACGATGTCGGCGACCAACTCGGTGAACTTGACGTCCGCCCGCAGGTTGGCGTCGTCCGAAACAAGAGTGTTGCCCGGTTCAAATGCAGTCAGTTGGCGACCCGCGATATACAGTCCGATCCTTCCCCGGCCCGACTCCGACGAAGACAGCGGTGTGCAGAATGACCAGTTAAATTCGGACGCTTCGGTGTAGCGGGGTCCGGAATCACCGCCGGATCGATTCGGTGTGTGGCCGCTCCACACATGCAGCACCGTTTTTCCTGCCCGGCGAATGGCATCGTGAACCAGCCTTCGACTGGGGGCGACCTCGCCACGGGTCTCTCTGCGCCGGTCCCAGTGCAGCACGGAAATCTCGTCCTGTTCGTCGATGCGGACGATCGCCACCGCTTCGGCATGCTGAATTCCGGCCAACAGCAGACTGACGAGTCGCTCGCCGTACTCCGCATCGGTCCGCGATCCCCAGATGACATCCGGCAGACGGGACAACACCTCGATCCGCTTGTCCGCATCGCGATAGCGGATGCGTGAAAGGAGCGATTCGTCGAATGTCAGTTCTTCAAGCGGAGGTGTGTGGTTCGAATCTCCGCTCCATTTGCTCTCGGAAATCGAAAAGACCGTCTGCCCGATCACAAACCGCTGACCGGCCGAAAGCGACAGTCGCTCCACCACCTCGCCCGCGTGGTAAATCGCATTGCGGGCTCCCGGAACACGCTGCAGATGGAGTTGGTCCGCCGTGTTCCGCAGGAGCGCATGCTTGCGGGAGATTTGCGAATCCCACGGAACGGGCAGATCGGATTGGACCGAACGCCCCAAAGTGAGTTCCGCCCCGTCGGGCATGCTCCACCGCAGTCTTTGCTGCGGCAGAGGACCTTCAGCGGTCAGTTCGAACACCAGCGAAATCCTCGTGTTGGGGGACGGACAAGTTGTGGCAGTGGGACCACTCGCCTGGCCCCGTGCAACCGTCAAAAAAATTCGCATCGGCGCCGGCCGATGCTCGCCAGTGCAAGGCCCTCTAAATTCCCGACCTGGAACAGCGAACCG
>CALJUK010001109.1 GCA_937975745.1 uncultured Planctomycetaceae bacterium
CATGTCCACTGCATGATCGGCCCGCAGACCAGTGCAACGGCAAGAGCATTACAGGCGAAGGTCCATTTGCTTACTCGGACTGAGAGCAATCCTAGCAGGAGAGACGGGACGGCAAACGGGGCACGTGGCGTGAACTGGAGGACCGCCGACAACCACCAACCATCGGTCAGAACGACGACCCAGTACCACAGGACAACCACTGCAGCGAGGTTGCATAGAGATGCCGTCCACAGCCAGAACCACCCCGACTTAAGGAGTCTAAGGGGAAACCGGACTTTGCGAAACATTGTCGCACCTGTTGCTGCGAAATCCGGAGTCGCGGGCGAGGTGACTGGCGCAGCGTCGGGTTCGGCGGGGCCGGATTCGGCGAGGCCGGAGTCCGTACGCTGGGGCTGCAAACCGGACGGCTCACTCATCAGGAGGTGAAGACCTGGTCAATGCTCTGCCCATCACGCACCAACTGGATTTCGCGACCGCTCGCCGTGGAGAAGCTTGTTTTGGGATCGATTCGGAGACCAGTTAGAATGGTGGCGAACAGATCATCGGGCGTAAAACCCTGTGTGTCAGGATACATTCCATCGCGATCTGTACTCCCGACAACTGTCCCTCCCGCGATGGCACCGCCGGCGAGGACCGCGCACATTGCGGCAGGCCAGTGTTCCCGACCTGCGTCTTTGTTGATCTTAGGAGTCCGTCCGAATTCTCCGTGAGCAATGACAACCGTCGTCTCAAGCAATCCCTTCTGCTCCAAAGCGCGAATAAGGCCACTCAGTGCCAAGTCCAGTGTGGGACACAAACGATCCCGAAGTGTGCTGAAATTGTCTTGGTGGGTGTCCCATCCAGAAGATCGGACGCTGACAAATCGCGTGCCGGCTTCAATGAAGCGGACGGCGAGGAGGCAGCTCTGGGAGAGTGAGTCGTCGCCAAAGAGCGTGCGAACTTCTTGGGACTCTTCCGGCAGGTTCATCGCTTCCTTCATCTTGTTGGAACTGACAATGTCGAGAGCGGACTTCCGGAACCGGCCAAGCCCCCTCAGCAGCTTATTGCTCTCTGCGTCGGCTTCGATGGGGCGATCTATTTGCTCAAGAAGCTGCCGTCTTCGGTTGAATTCCTGCAGTTCATTGCCACTTGCCATTGAGAGTCCAGGAATTGAGAATGGACAGCCAGGTTTGGGAATCGCCTTTGTCTCAAACGGTGCGAATTCCACACCAAAGTAACCTGTCCCGGCGTCGCTTGCAGGAATGGCAATGTATCCTGGCACTCCCGGCTCTTTCGGCAGATAAACTCGACTGACGACCGATCCCAACGAGGGAAAATCAAGCGAGACACGTTTGCGGTTTCCCGCGTAGACGTACTCGCGCGCTAAGCCATGAGGTCCCAGATTGTGTGTGATGCCCCGGACAATGCAAAACTTGTCCGCCAATCTCGCCAGCTGAGGAAGTGTGTCGGGGAACGCGACGCCACTGATCGCCGAGTCAATCGATTTGAAATCTCCACGGAACTCGCTCCGAGCGTCGGGTTTGAAGTCAAAAGTATCCAGATGGCTTGGACCGCCGTAGAGGTCCAAAAAAATGGCCGACATGGCGGTTTGATTGCCACCAATCTCGCCTGCCTCTGCCAATCTCAGGCATTCCGCCAATGTTAACCCCAGGCCACCTGTGGCTGCACACTGCAACATGCCGCGTCGCGTGAATCGTTGTGGTGGATGGGGCTGTCTCATTGTGTCGATTCCAGTCGCAGAATTCGCTCGTGCCAAGAGGGCCGTTGCAACCGCAGGTCAATGCGGCTGTTGTCAGCGAAGGACCATGAATTCTTTTGTGTTCAGGAGCGACCAGGCAATGTCTTGCTGCCCGGACTTTCGATCAACCGCGACGTGTTCGAGATAGTCAACGCAGCTGTTGACTTCCTCTTCAGTCGGGAAACGGTTCAAGATCCGCAAATAGGCCTGCTCGACGAAGTCATGGCCCGCTAAAGCTGCCGTCTTTTCGTCGCGCAACCACGCTGATCTTCTAAGGAGTTGAGAGACTTGCACGCTGCTGACGCGATACAGTGACTGTGCCAAGCCCGGTGCGCTGGAGCGGTCACAATCGCAAGTGGTTTTTCGATCCGGTGCGCCAAACAGCCGTAGTTCCATGTTCGCGACGTACTCGTCACGATCAAACTCACGACTGGGTGGTCCAATCGACCGTTGTGCCAAGTCGGTCTGGAACGACTCAATTTCGTCTTGATGCATCAGGACTTGCTGAAAGCTGTCGTACACGACTTCGGCTGGCAGACGCCGCACTTCAGCGTGGCTGAAGTTTTTGGCATCCAGCCTTCCCGAATCTGTGGGGACCGATGATCGCTGGTAAGCGAGGGAAGTCACGATCTCGCGATGCAACCAACGGAGATCGTAGTTGTGCGCAACAAACTCAGATGCGAGATAGTCCAACAAGGCGCCATTGCTGGGCGCGTTCGCCAGATTGAGATCGTCCGGAGGATCGACGATGCCGCGGCCGAAATAATGAGCCCACACACGGTTGACGATTGCTTTGGAAAAGTAGGGGTTTGTAGGACTTCGCAGCCAATCCATGAGAGTGATACGCGGATCGCTGACGAACTCGCCCAACAGGAGGTCTCCTCCCAGGAGTTTGAGTCCGGTCAGGTCAAGCAGTTTCTTTTGAACTTCCTGCAGGTCCTCGACATACTTCTGTACTTGAGGATGGTCTTCTCTCACAGCTTGTAGTGTCCGCTGCAAATTGAACGCAGCGTGGTACATTTCAGTCGTGAGTGCGTCGACGTAAAGTCCCTTGGCTCTGCGGATGTCTCCGTCACTACCGTTCTCAATCGCTTCTTCATACTTTTCTCGGCTTGAAGCCACGAACCGCGGAATCTCGCTGGCCTTAACGCGGCGAACTGGATGATCTTGTGGAGACAAATAGACTTCTCGCCAGTAGAAACGATGACCGGCAGCAATGTGTTCGCTCTCCTTGACGTCCTTCTTAGAAACTTCGTCCCGTAGCTTCAACGCGTATGATTGGTCCTCGGGGTGGTAGCCAAATCGGAGCCGCGAGAAAAATTCCTGAAACTTGTTGAAATCGTCCTGTGACCAGCGATCGAACGGGTGTTTGTGGCATTCTGCGCATTGCAGGCGGACACCGAGGAACGAGTAGGCGAAGTATAATGCCTTGTCGGTCGGCTTCTCGATGTTCGAGCGGCCCCAGAACATTGGCAAGGTCGGATGTTCGGCAAAGCTGCGAGGATTCTCGCTGCGGTGATATTCCGACATCATCGCGATGTAGTCGTCATACGTTTGTCCCGGCAAACGACTTTGGCTAACGACAATCCGTTCGACAAGCTGGTCGTAAGGCATGTTCTCTGCGACGCGCACGAACAGCCAGTCGTACCACATTCTTGCCTGGATTCGCGTGGCAAAGGTCTCTGCGATGGACTCGTACGCATCGCCCGTCAGATCGCAAAATTTGGTTGTCCAAAGGGCAGTGTGCGTCGGTTCCTGCAGCAAGGCGTCTATCTTGCGAGCCCGTTTGTTGGGAGAGGGATCAGCCAGAAAGCTTTCCACTTCTGCCGGCGAGGGAAGTGTCGCCGTGAGATCAACCCGAACACGCCTCAGGAAGTCGGTGTCGCTACATTGTTCGGACGGCATGATGCCGACCTGGCTGAGTTTCTCGTTAATGAGTTGATCAATCCGGGTCGGCGCTGGCAACGCCGCAATCTCCTGCGGATCGATGTTCGATACCGGGAGAATGACGGACGCCAGTCCGACGCCGTTATCGTAGTACGCGACGATGTGCGTGTCCCCCGGTCCCACCGAGCGGACCGCGCCATGGGAGTCGACGACGGCAACGGAATCATCGTGAGTTTCGAAGCGGCAGAGCGGGGTGACGTCCTCGACCGAACCGTCCGACCAGCGGGCCATTGCACGCAACGAAACTGTCTCCCCAGCGGCTGAGAATCGCACGGCCGGTGGATCGAGTTGCAGTGATCGAAAGGCGGGAGTCTCTTCTTGCGGCGCCTTGGCTCCGGAGCGGATCCAATTCAGCAGCAGCCGATATTGCCAACTGTCCGGTTCGAACCGTTGGCCTCCTTCATGTGGGATCGCCAGACTTGGCTTTCGGAGAATCAGGCTTTGGGCCGGAACCGTGCGATCGATGCGACCGGATGTCTCGTCGGTCAGCCGCAGATAGTCCTTCTCGAAGTCGTACCCGAACAGCGACAGCTGAAAGCCACCTTGGCCAGCGAAGGCCCCATGGCAGTCTCGGCCGCTGCAGCCCAGACGCATCAAAAGTGGTAGGACGTGCCGTTGAAAGTCCGGTTCAGTCGATTCCGGATTGGTTTCCAGACGCTGCTGGATCGACGGCGTGACAACGGGCGGTAAACCGGCGGTCGCGTCGGCCGCGAAACAAGTGTTGACCGGATAACAGCCAATGCCAACACACGCTGTCGTCGCCAGACAGACACAACAAGCTGCCCGCACGCGTTGCAACAACCGCAGCGTCAATCTGGTGGGGCGGATTGTCTCGGTCAGTGACATATCCCAGGTTTTCACGTTTTGCAGACGTCGCAAATTCAGCACACGTCTATTGTACGGTGAGTAACGGTCGTTCGACAGGTGCGAATTCATTTCGTTGGAGATCAGCGGCCTTCTCGACAGAAGAAGTGACCTGCCGAAGCCGTTTGATGCAGGAGGGGGTCCCTACTGTGGCGTCTCGTCGTGGGGGAGCACGAGTTCGGCAAATGGTTTCTTGGTGCCGAGAACTCGAAGCGTGGCTCCCAGTTCGGTTTCCCATCGCTGCGCTGTGGATTGCTCGTCGGTCCGACCTGCGTCGTCGAGATAGATGACGCAGCCAGGTGCAAGTCGGTCTTTCATGACCGCGACGAGACCGTATCGTCCTCCTTTTGTGGTTCCAGGAGGGCCGTCACAGATCACGAAGGAGAATTTCTCTGCCGTCGCTGGAACCGGAGGTTCGTACCAGCAGAATGAGCCATAGTCCTTTAACGGTGTCGTTATCAACGAAACAGAGGTGATGTCGTACCGATTCAGGATTCGACGCACCCGTGCCGCCCACACGGAATTGTGCTCCAAGGTGCATATGGTCTTATCGTGAATCTGTGCGGCCATTCCGACGAGGATTGTCGAGAGTCCAGACCCGCACTCGAGGATTGGGCCTTGAACCTGTAATGCCTGGAC
>CALJUK010001110.1 GCA_937975745.1 uncultured Planctomycetaceae bacterium
TTGTCGGTGACCTCGAAACGGATCGTGACGCCCAACGGCTCAGCCCACTGGTCCCGACCGCACAGTTGACGACCGGGGGAGCCTGCCATCTCGAGTTGCCGCTGGTTCGCCGCGGACTGGAAGCACTCGGCGATCCGCAAGTGGACTTTCTGTTTATCGAGAACGTCGGCAACCTGGTCTGCCCTGCGTCGCACGATCTGGCGGAACATCTCCGTGTCGTCCTGGTGAGCACGACCGAAGGCGACGACAAGCCGGGCAAGTACCCCAAGATGTTTCGCACCAGCCAAGCCATGCTTGTAACGAAACTGGATTTGTTGCCCTATGTTCCGTTCTCCGTGGCAGCTGTTACAGATGATGCCCGAAGGATTCAGCCCGAGTTGGCGTCCTTCGAAATATGCGCACGCGACGGAGTGGGAATTTCTGAGTGGTGTGACCACCTGGACAAGCAACGCGAGAACCTGCTTGCCGAGACTTGATTGCATGTCACGGACAACCCCGCAAGTCGATCCTCTCTCCGCTGCGCGGCTGACTTTGACAGGCCGAGTGCAGGGAATCGGTATGCGCCCGGCCGTCGCTCGTTTCGCTCAGCAGCTCGGTTTGAATGGCTGGGCGAGAAACACCAGACACGGTCTCGAGATCCATCTGGAAGGGACCGCCTGGGGCGTCGAGCGGTTCCAGAAGGAGTTCTCGCATCACCTGCCCGTTGCGGCCCGGATTACGTCGCTCCATATTGCCTCTGCACAACCCGCAGGCCACGCAAGATTCGTCCTGGGCGGGGAAGAGACTCTCGCGATCGATCGGATAGCGACTGACGCGATTCGGATGGAGCAGCCACTCCGGGCCGCCGTTCCCCCAGATGTCGTCGTCTGCGACCACTGTCTTTCCGATGTGCGTTCTACTGACAATCGCCGACATGGCTATCCCTTCGCCAGTTGTACTGACTGTGGACCACGATATTCCATCATCGATCGGATGCCCTACGAGCGAGCCCAGACCGGGATGTCCGAGTTTCCGCTCTGTGACCACTGCCGACGGGAGTACGCCTCGCCCGGCGACAGACGTTTTCATGCGCAGACCAACGCCTGCCCGAAGTGCGGTCCATCCATCTGGCTGCAGTCCACCGCTGGCCGGGTGATCGCTCGTGGTGGCGACGCCATCCGGGCTGCTG
>CALJUK010001111.1 GCA_937975745.1 uncultured Planctomycetaceae bacterium
AACAATTGACCAGGGCGCGATCATCTACGACCACATCCGCTGCATCGACGATCTTCCCCGAGGGTGGACCGACGAGCAATCGCCCGGCCAATACCGCTTGAAGCAACGGGATGATGATGCGTTATTTGGCTACGTCGTCGGCCCGCACTCCTGGAAGCAGTACCTGTTTCCTCCACAGTCCATTCTTTCGCAGGCCGACAAGACCGAGACAGGCTGGCAGTTTCGAACGACTGAAGAAGAACCACCCAAGTACGCCATCCTGGGTGTTCGCGCCTGCGAACTGGCCGCCATGCGGGTCCAGGACCGAGTGTTTCTCTCGGGGCCTTACGTCGATCCGATCTATCAACGACGGCGGACCGAGGCGTTCATCATCGCGGTCAACTGTACTCAGGCCGCCTCGACCTGCTTCTGCACATCAATGAACACGGGGCCGGAGTGCACAACCGGTTTCGACATGGCCTTGACGGAACTTAACGACGGTTTTGTCATCTCCGCCGCAACCCCCAAAGGAAGCGACATCCTGGCTGCACTGGAGACCACCGAAGCCAACGTCGAGAACGTCGAATCCGCTCAGATCGCCCGGCAACGGGCGGTTGACCAGATCGAACGGCGCATGGACACGACGGACATCCGCGATTTGCTGCAGTCCAATCTGGAGCACCCGCGGTGGGACGATGTCGGCACGCGATGCCTCTCCTGCACGAACTGCACAATGGTCTGCCCGACTTGCTTTTGCAGTTCCGTCCAAGAAGTCAGCGACCTGACGGGCGAACACGTCGAACGCCAGCGACAATGGGACTCCTGCTTCAATTTCGACTTCAGCTATATGAACGGCGGAAACGTGCGGGACAACGTCCGCTCGCGGTACCGGCAGTGGTTGACACACAAGCTCTCATCCTGGATCGATCAGTTCGACACGTCGGGATGCGTCGGATGCGGGCGGTGCATCACCTGGTGCCCCGTCGAGATTGACCTGACCGAAGAAGTGGCGGCCATTCGAGGAGAGCCCTCGTGACCGTCCCGCATTTGGCATCGCAGCCGTACCGACATGCTCCGACCAATCCCTGGCAGGCGCACACGGTCGCAATTCGTGATATCCGGCCCGAAGTCGCTGGCGTGGCGACCTACGATCTGGAGTTTCAGGACGAATCGATCCGCGCTGCGTACCGTTTCGCACCCGGCCAGTTCAACATGCTCTACCTGCCTGGCGCGGGTGAGATTGCCATCTCGATCAGCGATAACCCACAAAACACCCGCAGTTGTGCCCATACCGTTCGCGTGGCTGGCAACGTCACCCGGACACTGGCCGCCATGAACGTCGGCCAGACATTGGGACTTCGAGGCCCGTTCGGGGCGGCATGGCCCATTGAGGAATGCATCGGCCGCGATGTCGTGCTGGTTTCCGGCGGAATCGGCCTGGCTCCGCTGCGTCCCGTCATTTACACCTTGCTGCACGACCGTCGGCAGTTCGGGCGAATGCATCTTCTGTATGGCAGCCGCACACCGGACGCACTGCTGTACGAGCGCGAATACACGGACTGGCTGAATCGTGGCCTGTTACTTTACACCACTGTCGATCGCTCGCAGCCGGGTTGGAAGGGGAACGTCGGCGTGGTGACTCTCCTGCTGGAACGTCTCCGCTCGATCGACCCGCGAAACACCGTTGTGCTGTGCTGCGGCCCGGAAATCATGATGAAGTTTACAGCCATCGAAGCGCTCAATCGGGGAGTGCCTGCCGAACGGATCTGGTTCTCGATGGAGCGCAATATGCAATGTGCCGTCGGCTTCTGCGGACATTGCCAACTGGGTCCAGAGTTCGTCTGTAAAGACGGCCCGATCTTTCGTTACGACCGGATTGTACCTCTGATGGATGTGGAGGGGCTCTGATGACCGGAAAGCCACGACTGGGCGTCTTCAAGTTCGCATCCTGTGACGGCTGTCAGCTCTCACTGCTGGCTGCCGAAGACCAACTCCTCGCGGTCGCCGGCGCCGTCGAGATCGCATACTTCCGTGAAGCGACCAGCCGAATTCAGCCCGGCCCCTACGATATTGCGCTGGTCGAGGGTTCCATCACGACACCCCACGACGCACAACGAATCCAGCAGATCCGACGCGAGTCCCGTTTTCTCATCACCATTGGTGCCTGCGCGACAGCGGGCGGCATCCAGGCGTTGCGCAACTGGGCCGACTGCGACGAATTCGTCCGCTCGGTCTATGCCAGTCCCGATTACATCTCGACCCTCAAAACATCGACGGCCATTTCGGACCACATCGCTGTCGATTTCGAGCTTCGTGGCTGCCCGATCAACCAGTCCCAGCTGATTGAAGTCCTTCGGTCTCTGTTAGCCGGCCGCCGACCACGCACTCCGGTTCACAGTGTGTGTCTCGACTGCAAACGCCGAGGGACAGTCTGCGTGACGGTCGCCCAGGGAATTCCCTGTCTCGGACCGGTGACACAGTCCGGATGTGAAGCGATTTGCCCTTCGTACAATCGCGGCTGTTATGGTTGCTACGGACCGTCCGCTCAACCCAACCTGGTGAGTCTCACTAATCAGTTCGTCAAAGAGGGAGCCCCAGCCGATCAAATTGTGCGAAGTCTCCGCAGCTTTAATGGCTATTCGCCGGAGTTCCGTGTCGAAGGGGACCGCCTGGCCGCAAAGTCGGAGGCAGAGACGTGACAGAGCGCACGATCAAAGTCCGGGCGATGACTCGGGTTGAAGGCGAAGGAGGCTTGTACGTCAAACTAAACCGCGACGTCGTCGAGGACGTGCGTCTGGAAATCTACGAGCCCCCCCGACTGTTCGAGGCACTCTTGCGGGGACGGATGCTGGAGGACGTTCCCGATATCACGGCGCGGATTTGCGGAATCTGTCCCGTGGCCTATCAGATGAGCAGCGTCCACGCTCTCGAAGCCGCCTTAGGCGTCACCACTTCCCCGGAAATCCGCCGCCTGCGACGACTGCTGTACTGCGGCGAGTGGATCGAAAGCCATGCTCTGCACATCTACCTGCTCAACGCGCCCGACTTCGTCGGCTTTGACAGTGGACTGGACATGGCATCCCGCTTCCCGGCCGAAGTCAACCGTGGACTGCGAATGAAGAAATACGGCAACCGCCTGCTGGAGATTCTCGGGGGACGGGCCATCCACCCCGTCAACGTGGCGGTCGGCGGTTTTTACCGGGCTCCACGGCGAGAAGCGTTGCAGCAACTGATCCCCGATTTCGAATGGGGATTACAGGCGGCCATCGAGACAACTCGCTGGGTGGCCGGCTTCGCCTTCCCGAATTTCGCCTGCGACACTCAATTGGTGTCGCTGTCGCATCCCGACGAGTATCCGATGAACGAAGGACACATCGCGACGACGGCTGGCGAATCGATTCCCGTTGGCAGCTACCAGTACGAATTCGAAGAACGCCACGTCCCGCATTCGACGGCTCTGCACTCGGTCCGCCGCCAGACAGGCGATTCGTATCTCGTCGGTCCGCTGGCCCGAGTCAGTTTGAATCTCGACCGCCTTTCGCCGACAGCTCGGCAGACGGCCGGCGAAGTCGGCATCACGTGGCCTTGCTTCAACCCGTTCCAGAGTATTGTCGCACGAGGTCTGGAACTGATCCACGCCTTCGAAGAAGGCCTGGATATCCTCCGCACCTACGATCCGCCACGACAGCCACGAATCGAATACACCTACAAAGCAGCGAGCGGCTGCGCAGCGACAGAAGCCCCGCGCGGAACAATTTATCAGCATTACACGATCGACGAAGAGGGCAAGGTCGTCCAAGCCGTCATTATTCCACCGACATCGCAGAACCAAGCGCAAATCGAAATCGATCTGCGGGCCTGGGTCCCCCGAGTCATCCACGAAACGGAAGCGGTCCTGTCACGGCAATGTGAAAACCTGGTTCGTTGCTACGATCCCTGCATCAGCTGCTCAACACACTTCCTGAAACTCCGGATCGAGCGGACATGAAACCTTCCCGCACATTGGTCGTGGGTGTGGGCAGTCCGCATGGTGATGACCAGACGGGCTGGATCATTGCGGAACTGCTGACGAAGGAACTCGAATCGTCCGAGGCGGTTGTGCGGCGGGCGAAAGCACCAGTTGAGTTGTTCGACTGGATTGACGATTTCGAGCGGTTAGTCATCTGCGATGCCTGCCAGGGACTCGGGTCCGTCGGCGACGTAGGCCATTGGAAATGGCCCGCAGAAGAATTGGTCGCAGCCGGCTGGTCCGGCACACACGACCTGCCGCTGCCAGTCATTCTGCAGTTGGCCGACCGCCTGGGTCGCCTTCCACCGCGAGTCGACATCTGGTCGATCGAGGGAGCTGTCGCGAAACCTCTGACAGGGCTTTCACCGGAACTGCAAGCGTCGGTTTCAACCGTTGTCCGCCAGATTTACGCTGATATCGTTCGAGATCAGACATGCACGAGCAATCACTCGTCAGAACACTGCTGAGACAGGTCGAAAGCATTCGACAGGAACATGGCGGTCGCCGCGTGACCGAAATCCGTGTCGAGGTCGGACCTCTCTCGGGTGTCGAACCGCTGTTACTGGCCTCTGCATTCGAGCAGTCTGCTTCAGAAACGACGGCAGCCGACGCAACTCTGGTGATCGACGAAGTCGCCCTGCTGGCAGAATGCGAGGCGTGTCGCGAGCAGTTCGAGTTGCAGCAGTTCGACTTTCGCTGCCCGGCCGGCCGCGGAAATGTCCGCATCGTCCGAGGCGACACACTGCAACTGATCAGCGTTGATCTGCAGGATACCGAACCGATCGAGAGGTGATGCAATGACAGGCCTGACACAGACAGTCACCGTCCGGCGAGACGTCGCAGCCGAAGCAAAGATGGATGCCGAGCTCGAACGTCGCCGACTGGCCGCGCGGGGAACCTGCGTCGTGAACATCGTCTCGTACCCCGGAGTCGGCAAGACAACTCTGCTGGAGGCCACGGCCCGGCATTGGGCCGGCCGTCGCAAGGTGGC
>CALJUK010001112.1 GCA_937975745.1 uncultured Planctomycetaceae bacterium
CCCGAATCGGCCCGGCGTGACATTCTGCAGCAGGTCTCTTCGTTGGAGCAATCACACGACTTTTTGCTGATTGATACCGGTGCGGGAATCCACCGCGGTGTGCGATACTTTGCGGCAGCGGCCGATCATGTGCTGCTGGTGACAACACCCGAGCCCACAGCCGTCGCAGACGCTTACGCCACGGTGAAATCGCTTGTCGGTGAAACCGACCCGGCGCTGGAACTGGTCGTCAACCAATGTCGTTCGGCAGGCCAGGCCCGTGACATCGCCCTCCGACTGAAGCAAACAGCGCACACATTTCTCGGTCGCGATGTCGAAATGGCTGGCTGCATTCCACGCGACCACGCGGTCGAAGAGTCGGTCGCAGCCCGCAAGCCCTTCGCAATCACACACACATCGTCGTCTGCCACATTAGCCGTTCTGCGACTGGCCCGGCGACTGCAACAGACACATCAAGCCAATCCGACACGCGGCTGCTTCTTCGAACGGCTGTCCGAGCGGATCCTGCGGTCGGCCCACCGATGACCATTCAGGGCGACCGTCGACACTGACATTCCCGTTTTACAATTCGATTCCGACACCCACTGTCGGCGACTGACAATGTCGTCTCCGATCAGTGTGTCCCTTGCCGCGCGTGACAATCTCCGGGCCGCAGCGCCGAGATTGCGCAAGCGTCGCAGGGCGATCGTTCAGGATTGTTGGAGCGGGAAGACTGCGCAAGTCGGAGTGAGTGCCTATGGTTTATCGATTTTGTCGATTGTAGGAGAAAAGCTGAATTCACTGCACCGCGTCAGCCGATATTCTTCGATGTGATCTCTCGTGCGGAACGAAATGGAGTTCCGCGGTCGGAGATCGAAAGGGACGTGGAAACAGTGGCTGGTCACTTTGCAACACGCCTGGCGTTGATCGCGTTCTCGACGGTGGCGTTGTGCGGCGTGTTGGACAACACGGACTTTCGCGGCTGTCTGCAGACTGCCCTGCTGACAGCCATCGTCTTCTGCGGAATTGGTTACTTGGTTGGAGAAATCGCCCGGTTGGTTGTGGAAGAAGCCACTACGGCCGAGGTGGAAAGGATGATGGGCGAGGCAGACGCCGCAATGGAACATTCCCGTCAGGCTGCCTGATCCTGGCTGCGACATGATGTCCAGTCGATGCGGTAATTCACGGAGGGTTGAATGACAACGAAGATGAGCCCCGAGATCCTGGATCTTTGGACGACATACAGAGCCAACCCTCAAAGCGAGGAGCTCCGGAACCGACTGATCGAGAACTACCTTCAACTCGTGCGTTACAACGCCGAGCGAGTCTGGTCGAAGCTGCCCGAGGGAGTTGACCTCAACGACCTCATTTCAGCAGGCGTCTTCGGTCTGATGGACGCGATCGACGCGTTCGATCTGGAACGCGGTGTGAAGTTCGAAACGTATTGCGTCCCGCGCATCAGGGGGGCCATGCTCGACGAATTGCGAACGATGGACTGGGTGCCTCGGCTCGTGCGGAGTAAGGCCAGCAAGCTGGAGGCGGCCCGCAAGGCTGTCGAGGCGGAGACCGGCCGTCCTCCCACCGATCAGGAAATTGCCCGGCGGATGGAGCTCAAGCCGGAAGAGTTCGACAAACTCAAGGCTGAAGCCAGCGCGGTCAATCTCGTCAGCCTCAACAAGAAGTGGTACGAGACCGACAGCTACAAAGACGTCCGCGAAATCGACATTCTGGAAGACTCCAAAGGGGACGACCCTAC
>CALJUK010001113.1 GCA_937975745.1 uncultured Planctomycetaceae bacterium
GCGGGTCATGCGGGCTTGTGGCTATTTCCTTCCGCAAGCAGCCAAGATCGGCGTCATCACTGCATGAGGATGGTGCCAACCTGGTACGTCAGAAATGCGCCGCAGTAGGCGAGCAGAGTCATATAGGCGAATGTGAAGGCAGGCCACCGCCAGCTGTTGGTTTCCCGTTTGATGACCACCAATGTCGCAGCACATTGCGCACACAAGGCAAAGAACACCATAATCGAAAGGGCGGTCGGCACGGTATACACCGCACTGCCGTCAGGCCACTTTGAAGCGCTGAGCGAAGTTCTCAGACTCGTATCGTCTTCGTTGATATCTCCCCCCAGGCTGTAAATCGTCCCCAGCGTCGCCACGATCACCTCGCGAGCCGGGAATGACGCTATGACTCCGACGCCTATCTTCCAGTCCCAGCCAAGCGGCCGGACCACCGGTTCGATCCCGTGCCCCATCTTGCCCAGCAGGCTCTCGGAAATCAGTCGACCGGAAACAATGTTCTGCTGGAGATACAGGTCCGACAGCCTTGGATCGTCCGCGTTTGCCGTTTCGAGTTGTTCAATCTCCGCCTGCAGCGCGTGCAGTTGGGAATGATCACCGGGAAAGTATCCGGCGGCCCAGACCAGTATTGTCGTGGCGAAAATCAACGTTCCCGCCCGCAGAACAAACGCAAGCGAGCGATCGTAAACGCGGTGCAGCACAATCCGGGGCGACGGCCATTTGTACGAGGGAAGTTCCATCACAAACGGTGGCGTCTCTCCGCGGAAGAAGGTGCGGCGGAGAATCCACGCAACCGGGATCGCCACCAGGACACCCAGGCAGTACATCGCAAACAAGACCGCTCCCCGTTTCAGGGGATTCCCTTCCGGAATGAAGAGCGCGATCAGAAGCGTGTAGACCGGAAGCCGTGCCGAACAGCTCATCAGCGGCGCAACCAGGATTGTCACCATCCGATCTTTGCGGTTTTCAATCACCCGTGTCGACATTACCCCGGGAATCGCACATGCAAACGACGACATCAGCGGGACGAATGACTTCCCGCTGAGCCCAATCCGCGTCATCAGCCGATCCATCAGGAATGCGGCCCTCGCCATGTAGCCACAGTCTTCGAGAATTGCGATGAAGAAAAACAGGAAGGCGATTTGTGGCAGGAAGACAAGCACGCCCCCGACACCTGCGACAACGCCGTCAATCAGCAGACTGCGGAGCGAACCGGGCGGCATGGAGGCGGCAATGTATCCGGCGGAGAGTTCCTGCATCGACTCAATCAACGCCATCAGCGGATCGGCCCAGGCAAAGATCGTCATAAAGACGATAAACATCAGCGAGGCGAACACTGCCAGCCCAATCACACGATGGGTCAGAAGGTGGTCGATGCGGTCACTGACCGTCACCGCGTGTTCTGACGGGCGGCGAATCACGTCGCGGACAATCTCGCTCGCCCAGGCATAGCGAACTCTCGACTCGATCGCTGGAACGCGAACCCCCTGTTCACGCAGTGCCGAGCGAGTTTCCGTCAGGATTTCCGGAACATGCTGCGGAAACTCGCGGGCGAGTTCGACTTCAATCTCGCCGCCGACGTCGATCAGCATTCGCTCGATCATGAAACGTGGCAGCGATTTTCCCGTCAGGTCCGGCAGTCGTTCGTCCAAATGGTCGCATGCGGAGTAGAACTCGGCAGGAAATAGTCGCGGCGGCGAGGCCACCGACGAGTCCACCCGGTCAACAATCGCCTGCCTTAGCTCCGTCAGTCCACGACGACGATGCGCTTCAGTCGTGACGACAGGAATGCTCAGCTTCCGGGAAAGGAGTGGGACGTCGATCTCGTATTGCCGCGATTCCGCCACATCCATCATGTTGAGGACCAGGACGGTCGGCAGTCCCAGATCGAGAACATGGC
>CALJUK010001114.1 GCA_937975745.1 uncultured Planctomycetaceae bacterium
ACTGCGGGCATTCCGCCAGAACCTTCTCGTGCGGTCCGTACGCAATCAACTGCCCCGCATCCATCACCAGAATTCGTTTGACGACATCCAGAATGCTGTTGTTGACCGAGTGAGTGATGATGAAGACGATCCGCCCCTTCGCGATTTCGCCGAGTGTTTCGTGGATCAGTTGTTCGCTTTGGGCATCGATGGCCGATGTGGCTTCGTCGAGAATCAGAATGGCCGGGTCGCGGATGATGGCCCGAGCCAGGGCAATTCACTGGCGTTGACCGAGAGACGCGCCCCCTTCTCGCCGATTCGCGTGGCAAACCCATCCGGCAGATGCGCCAGAAATTGATCGACGTGGGCCAGCCGTGCCGCCGCCTCGACTTCCTCGTGCGTGGCCCGGGGCTTGCCGTACCGGATGTTCTCGTAAATCGTGTCGTCGAACAGTTGCGTCTCCTGCGTGACGACTGCGATGTGGCTGCGAAGTTCGGCCAGCTTCACCGTACGAATATCGACATCGTCGATCAGGATCGCTCCGTCGTCTGCATCGAAGAAACGGGGCAGCATGTTGATCAGGGTCGATTTGCCGGAACCATTCTCCCCCACGACTGCGATGGCATCTCCGGCGGAGACTTTCAAATTCACGTTGCGGACGGCGGGATGGCGGACCTGGGCTTCCTCCTGTTTCGGATACGTGTAGCCCACCTCGCGAAACTCGATGGTCTGCCCACCAAGATGAAAACGGGCCGTCTGGGCCGGATCGTGAATCGCCGATCGCGTATCCATCAGGGCAAAGACCCGGTCGGTTGCAGCGGCGGACTTCTTCAAACGACTGTAAACCGACGAGAGTTTACGAACCGGATCGAGAACACCCGCGAGCAGTGCATACAGGACGGCCAGTTCGGCCACGTCCATTGGTGCCGATGCCAGGCGAATGCCCCAAATCGACGTCGTGCCCCGGAGAATCAGATAGGCACTCGGAACCAACGCCACAAAGACGGCCGTCATGCCGAACAGTTCGGTCGTTGGCCGAGTCAGCGCATCAATCTGCACGACACGCAGCGCCTTGCGGAAGTAGGTTTTGCTTTCCCGGTGGAACTGCAGTCGATGCCGCCGAGCGTTGTTATACGCCAGCACGACCTTGAACGATTCCAGCGTCTCTTCGAGCACTTTGTACAACCGCGACATGCTTTCCAGCATGTGTTGACTGGCCCGCTTCAGAGATTTGCCATACCGGCGGAAGACAACTGCCAACACAGGAAGCACGATGAGCGACATCAACGTCAGTCGCCAGTTGACGTAGAACGCGAACAGGATGCACGTGACGACCTTCAGCGGTTCACGAATCAGCCGGACACCCAGCAGACTGAGTCCTTCACCCATGACGGCCACATCATTGGTAAAGCGCGACATCAAATCGCCCGTACCGTGATTGGAAACCAGGTGGTAATCCAGCTTCAGCAGTTTCCGAAAGCAGTCCTTACGGATCGCCATAATCGTCAGTTCGACCACGCCTCCCACCAGAACATCCTGAATGACGATGCAGATTCCCTTGAGAACCGTCGCGATCAACAGGAGCACCAGAATGCAGGCAAACGTGTCGAAGCGGTCCTCCGGGATCCAGGGGACGATCGACGTATCCATCCAACGCATCATCGTCATCTTGCGTGACGCGGCGGACAACCGACCCTGAAAGCGGGCCAGCTCCTGCAATTCCTTCACCATCCGCTCGTCGTCGGCATCCAGAGTGGCAATCCGCGCGTTGACCGATTCAATCTCGGCCTCGTGAATTGCAATCTCGGCGTCGGCCGCAGCGACTTCGGTCGCAACGTACTCCGCAATGCTCTGCCCTTCAAGCAGAACTTTTACGATCGGGAATGCGATCGAAAGATTGGCACCCCAGAGAAACGCGACCAGCAAGGCAGACACAAACGAGATGGCAATCTTGCGGCGATGCGGTCGCAGGTAGGGCAGAATGCGAAAAAAACTATTCATCGGCCGGCGGATTCCTTTCCGAGAGGCCGTCAGATTCGGATCAACAAAGAGCGGTCCCGGAGTGCGCACGCCTCTCCGGGCCTTGCCAGGCTTTCCATTTCGGGCGGAAGAACTCAATCTGCGGCAGGTTGGCCACGCGGTCTTCGCTTCGCAACCCCAGTCCCTTCGGCAGACGCAATACGCCGGGCTCTCTGAAGGGACGGAATTCGAGCGCGCTGCGTTTCACTGTAGCGGGTTCCGGCGGCGTAGACTGCCTGATTCGCAGGCCATTCGTCGTCCAAACGCCGCCACGGTTGTACGCAATGCGTACTAGTAGCGTGATTCAGGAGTTATGTCCAGCCCGTTTCACTCCCTCCCGGTCTGACGTGACCAGAAGTCGCCAAAACTGGGCCCATTCCACAAGTCTTTTCCGCAACACCACTTGCAACCGACTGCAACGCACCGACCAGCGGACAGTCCGTCAGGGAAGATCGTTGTCCGACGCCGATCCGGAGACAGGCGAGATTTCGGGCGTCTCCAGATGGATGTCGCCCGCCCGCTTCAGCCCCATCTGCGAGACAGTCTGTGGCCCATCAACAGCCGGCCGCGGGGGAACCTTGACGAGGCTTCGGGAGACAGCCGATCCGCCAAACTCCTGCTCGACGATGGACCGAATCGCCCGCAAGCGCTTCAGCCAGGCCAGCTCGCTGGAAACGTCGACGTTCGACTGTTCGAGGTGGCCGCTCTGAAGTCGACCGAACCCCTTCTCCGTCGGGAAACCGGACTGGGGAACTCCGCTGGCTGGTGTCTCACTCAACAGGCTGTTTCCGTTTGGCTGCAACTCGCTGCCGAACGGAAAACGCCAGACCGCAATCCGGTCGACAACCACTTCGCCATCAACGTCGTCAGACCGCCGAAGCCGACCTCCGGAATCGATCCGCCGAATCTGGATGTCGTCCGAGAGAACGATCTTCGGCTGCAGGGGGAAAAGACGGTCGGCTACCGCGATACACAGTCGATTTTCGCGGTCCGGCTGGAGCTGTCCCAACCGCGTGTAGTACACACGCTTGTCATCCGGATCCTGAACGCAGAAGTAGCCATCACCGACGATCGCCACGTCGAGGACATTTCCTGTCGCATCGAGTCGTCCCTGCGACTGATCCAACTGCGACCGCCCCACTTGCACACCCAGACCGACCGCAAGATCGCTGTCGGCCGTATCTCCGGCGGGCTGGCCGGTGACGGACGTGTAGGGAAGGTCTGCCGGGGTCACGCGCATCCGCCGAAAGCCGACTGTTACCGCGTTGGCGACGTTGTTCAGACAGATCGCTTCCGCAGTTCGCAATGCCGACACGATCGCATTGGCCTGTTGCCAATCCGAGCTCAGGTTCCCCATGCCGGAACGATCGGCCGGGAATTGCCGGTCGTTGAATTCGGCCGTCCCCCGCTCGACGCGATCTGGCGTCCGATTGCTGGCTTTGCCCGGCTGGACCGCACGGATATGCCCGAGAGTCACACCGGGTAGCAGGCTGTCACCAAACCGCTGCCGAAAGCGGACAATCTCGCGAACCGCTTCCTGCGGGAGGCCCACCAGTTCTTCGGCCCAGATGGCGATTTCATCTTCGCCCGCCTTGGGCATTTCGCTGCGGATGATTTCCCGAACGTCTTCTACTTCCGCGACTTCGGCGTCACTGAGAGGAGCAGCCGTCTCTGGCGGCAGAATCTCGGCCGGGACGGCAGACGATGCCGCAGACGGGGGACATTCTAGGACGGGGACGCTGGATGAGGACAGGTCGGTTGTCTTCGCACGGGTGTTGGTGACATCGTCGGCATGCAAAGCG
>CALJUK010001115.1 GCA_937975745.1 uncultured Planctomycetaceae bacterium
CCCTGGCGGAGGTCGGCAAAACTCTTGCCGAGATGCTCGACGCGAATCGTCGGGGGACCTTCGAAGAGGGGAACAATAGTCGACGGGAGGGCATGCGCCTCGCCCGGTGGATTGGGCATCATTCGGAAGTCCCTGTGCTGCGAAATCACTCCGTCGGATCGCAAGATGAGCAGACATTTGACCGGCGAGGGGAGCAGGCAGAATCGGACTGTCGCCAGCGACAGACCTGCACCCCTGCCGCAGTTTCGCCAAGGTGTCCCTGTCGTCTCCCTGCAGGAATCTACCTCATGACGCCGGTTGCGGGCTGCTCGTTCTCCCTTCCGTGTGTTACTTCGCCTGGCTCAGCACTTCGAGACGCACAGGACAGGGCGCACCTGACAAATCTACATTGCCCGCGTGATCGACATATTCGTAAAAGACATTCCGCTGGCGGGGAATGTAGCCAGCTTCTTCGATCAACCCACGGATTTTCTGCAGCGACATGTGATAAACAGTGCCCGCCTTCGAGACGACGTTCTCTTCAATCATCAGGCTTCCCATGTCGTTCGCCCCGAAGAGGAGCCCCATCTGCCCGATCTTGTCACCCTGCGTGACCCACGACGACTGAATGTTGGTGAAGTTGTCGAGGTACAGCCGGCTGACAGCCTGCGTCTTGAGGTACTCGAAGGCTCCGGCCGGCGCAATCTGAGACATATCGACACCGTCCCGACGGTTGCCATACCAGGGCGGCTCGCTGGGAGGCTGGAACGTCCAACAGATGTACGCGGTGAAGCCCGCTGTTTCGTCCTGGAGCTGTCTCAGCCGTTCCAGATGCTCAATTCGTTCCGCCAAGGTCTCGACGTGGCCGAACATCATCGTGGCTGTCGAACGCCCTCCGATCTCGTGCCAGACACGATTGACATCCAGCCATTCGTCGGTGAGTGCCTTTCCCCGGGTGATCAGCTTGCGGACACGATCGACCAGAATTTCTCCACCGCCGCCGGGAATACTTCCCAAACCGGCCTCGCGCAGGCGTTCCAGCACGGTTCGCAGCGGCAGACGGCTGATCTTGGTGAAGTGGTGCAACTCCGGGGGGCTGAAGCCATGCACATTGACCTGTGGAAATTTCGCACGGACGCCGCGCAGCAAGTCTTCGTACCATTCCAACGGCAACTTGGGATGAAGTCCTCCCTGCAGCAGGATCTGGTCTCCTCCCAGATCAACCGTTTCCTGAATCTTCTGGTGCAATGCCTCTTCCGTCAGGACGTAGACGTCCTCGTGACCGGCCGGGCGATAGAACGCGCAGAAGTCGCACACCGCTGCGCAAGCATTGGTGTAGTTGATGTTGCGGTCGATGTTGTAGGTGCGATAGGGCTCGGGATGCAGCCGTTCTGTCACAGCATTCGCCGCCTGACCCAATGCAGTCAGGTCGTGCGATTCGAGCAGACGGAGACCTTCATCCGGCGTTAATCGCTCGCCGGCCACGGCCTTATCGAGCAGTCGCGTTATCGCGGAAGACGAGTTCTCCTCCCGTGCGAGCCAGCCCCAGTTCGACAGCCAGTTCTTGGAACAGTCGCATGCCGCTCCGCTCCGCCGAACCAAGGCGATAGTACAGGTTCCGTGTCAGGTACTCCACAGCCAACGCTTCCGAAATCCCGAGACCAATCGACTCGCGGCGGGCGATTTCGGTCAGTCGCTCGACACCGTCGTCCCTCGCCGCCGAGAACATCGCCGCAGAATCCGTCAGTTGACATCCCGCCCGACCGGCCCAGATGGCAAAGACGAACGGCAACCCGGTCCATTCGAACCATTCGGCCCCCAGATCCCAATCGACAACAAACTTCTCGCGAGGGGGTTGCATCGCCCGGTCACCGATCATCAGGATTGCATCGGCAGAACAACACTCGATGTGCTGATCCAGCGGAAGAGGAACCGTCTTGGGGAAGACACCGTACCGCTCGGCCAGCATGATGCGAACCAAAGTGGCCGACGTCCGCGACCCCTCATCCAACGCCAGCAGCCTGATCTGACCGGCTGGCACGCGGCTGTACATGCGGACGCTCAACACAGGTCCGCGAGCCGCCACACAGGCATCCGAGACAATCTCGTAATCGGGATTACGAAGAATCTCAACCGACGGAATCAACGCGACATCCAGTCGGTCGGCCGCCAGGTCGTCCGCCAACCGGGACGGATAGTCCAGGCGAAACTCGGCACCACAGAGCCGGTCGGATAAACCTTCGACGAGTGGCTTGGAGTTCAAATACGAAACCGCACCGACGCGCAACGTCGCCGTCTCCGACGACGTCGGCAGGGTGGCCCCGCTTGAGCGGTTGATACGCTGCTGCATGAGTTGATTCATTCTCGCCCCCTTGACCAGAAAAATGGGCTGATCTACGGGCACACGATTTTCACACGATCGATTTGGTGCCCGTTCCGGGGAAACGGACCGGCAATCATGGATTGGACTGTCCCTGGGAGCGGCTCGCTGGATAAGTATCTTCACTGGACCGGCAGGTCTGGTATACCAGCCGATTGTCTGCAAAGCGACCGCCCGAATTATAGAAACGAAGTCGAAGTCCGCAAATCGAACTGACTGGTTTCCCGATAACCTGTTCAAGAGTCGTTGCCACAGCGCCGGTGGAGCGGACGAAATCGAGATCGCTATAGTCGACGTTTGTGGAAGAATCTCGTATTCTCGGGCGGATTCAAGCCATCCTGCGTTTTGGCCTGCCAGAGAGTCAACCGCAACAACGCAGTGTTGATTAACCGAGACGGGAACCGGATAGCATGACTTCGCCTTGTCTGAATGTGGGTTTAATCGGTCTGGGGACCGTGGGGGGCGGCGTCGCGCGGATCTTGACCGAGCATGCCGAGCGAATTACCCGCCGGGCCGGTCGACAGATTGCCATTCGTAAGGTGGCCGTTCGTGACCTATCCAAAACCCGTGTAGTCAACCTCCCCGACGGAACCCTCACGACCAGCATCGATGACGTGATCAACGATCCGGAGATTGAGGTCGTTCTCCAACTCATGGGGGGCATCTCGCCGGCACGCGAGACAATGCAGAAACTGCTGCAAGCCGGCAAACATGTGGTGACGGCCAATAAGGCCTTGCTGTGCGAGCACGGAAGCGAACTGTTTCAATTGGCAACCGAACACGATTGCTGCATTGCCTACGAAGCGGCCGTCGCCGGCGGAATTCCAATCATTTCTGTGATCAACCAGTCGATGGCTGCCAACCAGATCACCTCGATTGAGGCGATTCTCAACGGCACCAGCAATTTCATCCTGACAGAAATGCTGGCCCGGAATAGCTCGTACGAAACGATCCTCAGCCTGGCACAAGAGAGAGGTTACGCCGAAGCCGCTCCAACCATGGACATCGACGGAACAGATGCCGCGCAGAAACTCCTCCTGCTGACACAGTTGGCCTTCGGTACCAAAGTTCGGCTGGACGATTTCCCACGGCAGGGGATCACCACGCTCGAACTCTCCGACCTGAAGTATGCAGACGAATTGGGTTACACGGTGAAGCTATTGGCGGTTACGCGGTTGATTGCCCGCCGACTCGAACTCCACGTGCAACCGACGCTGGTGCGGCATGAACGGGCTTTGGCCCAGATTCATGGCCCCTACAACATGATTGCGCTAGTGGGTGACGCTGTCGGCACAACCCACTACTCTGGCCAGGGTGCCGGTCAAATGCCAACTGCCTCGGCCGTCGTGGCCGACCTGATCGACGTGGCAGTCGGGCGCGCCCAACTGACGTTCCGCCAACTCCCCCTGGGAAGCCGGGCCACTGCACTTCCAGTCGTTCC
>CALJUK010001116.1 GCA_937975745.1 uncultured Planctomycetaceae bacterium
CCGTCAGGTAGGCGGTCAACGTTCCCCGCCCGGAGTTCCCCGTGCAGTCGATCTTTTCCGCGATGATGTCGGGCCGATTCTGCAGACAATCGATGGCCCGCATCCCGTCCCAGATGCGGTACTGGGCGACGTTTGCCCCGAGCAGTGTGCAGCCGACACCCATCAGGGTGTGTTCGGTGGTGCACAGAAATTGCACACGCGGATGCGGGACAGCCAACGGATACGCGACCGAGGCGAAGTGCTCGTGTTCGTGCTCGAAGTCGAGAATCTGGTAGCGCTCACCTTGTCCGATCGGATCGTAGCAGAACGCCGCCATCCCGTGCTTTGCCAGCAGGATCGAGGCCCGCTGGTAGCCGCCGGCCGCCTTGCCGTTGTGACTGTGACCGCAGGGAACAATCACACCCGGATACGGGCCGGGCGACTTGGGCAGGTAGAGATTGCCCGTCACATAGAAGCCGGGAAGGCTTTCAAACAGAACGTTTTCGACCCGGTAGTCGTCCGCCTCCAGCCTGCCGACGATTTTGGCGTTGAGCGGTGTCCGTTCAGGCAGGCCACCAATCTGTCGAATGAAGAACTCCCGCCGCTCTTGTTGCCAGCGTTTACAGTCGGCCTTGCTTTTGATTGCCTGGAAGGCCTCGGTTCGGTTGGCAACCATCTCGCTGAAATGCTGCTTCAGAGAGACTTCGAGCAGTTTGTCGGCGGGCGTTCCATCGGGAGAAGCCGACAGCACGGTCAAATCTTCGGCGGCCAAGACCACCTGGCTGGCAAGGGATAACAGCAAGGCGAGTGAGCAGCAGGACGCGAGGAGACAGCGGGACATCGCGGGCGGGACCTTTCGAGCGGCTGAAATTCGGTGGGAATGTCAACGGTTTGGTCTACCCGTTATGCCGTGACACATCAAAGAATGCCAGTCTGTTTTGGAAAGGGAGTTCTTTCGGGTGCGTCTGGACGTACCTTGTTCCTCGTTCTTCGTCGGACAACTTCGACGTGTTCGCCATGACCAAACGACCACGTTCGCCTTCTAATTTTCATTCACCAATAACTTTCACCAGCACCCGCTTGGGCCGGCGGCCATCGAACTCGCCGTAGAAGATTTGCTCCCAAGGGCCGAAGTCCAGCTTCCCTTCTGTGATGGCTACTACGACTTCCCTGCCCATGATCTGTCTCTTCATGTGAGCGTCGGCGTTGTCTTCGCCGGTTTGGTTGTGGGCGTATCGTTGGGGAGAAGCATCGAACGGGGCCAGACCTTCCAGCCATTTCTTGTAGTCTTCGTGGAGTCCCGATTCGTCATCGTTGATAAAAACAGACGCAGTAATGTGCATGGCGTTGCATAAGAGCAAGCCCTCCCTGACCCCGCTCTTCTGAACGATCTCTTCGATCTTCGGCGTGATGTTCTCGAACGCCATCCGAGCGGGAAGGTTGAACGTCAGGTATTCGGTGTGGGACTTCACTCGCTTCTCCAGGTTGACTGTGGGGCCGCAATTTCCGCAATTCGCGCGAATTTTGAGAATTTGACTCAAGAAACCGGTCTGGACACGATCGGCCAGCTTTATTAAGAAGCGTTTTCTCAATTCTGAACCATCTTTGGTGCGAATGCGACCGAGCCAGCGGACGCGATGGCAATGGACTGCCATCCCACTTGGAATCCGGCCGTCTTCACATCCCACACACTCCCCTCGACATTCCTGTCTGATCATTGTCACCCGCTCTGACTGTTCCGGGGGCCGGTTCGTCCGCATTGTCGGCCGAGCGAGCGCCCTGGGAAAAGCGTGCTGGTGTCGGCGATCACGATTTGCACGACGGAGGCACGGATGCCCCCAGCCGAACCGGGTGGATTGCGTTACCAGGTAATGCACCACCGCGGCCTGTTGTTCCCGATGTTGATCGTCACGTCGGTGCTGGTGATTATTTCACCACTGCCGCCGATCGTGATGGATCTGCTTCTGGCGTCCAACGTTGCGCTCTCAGTTGTGATCCTGCTGACGACGATCTACGTCGACAGACCACTCGAATTCAGCGTGTTTCCTACGATTCTGCTGGGGACGACGCTCGCGCGGCTGGTCCTCAACGTGGCCACCACGCGGCTGATTCTCACCAACGGTGCCAACAGTGGGACACGGGCCGCCGGTGGTGTGATTCAGGCGTTCGGCGACTTTGTGGCGGGTGGGCAAATCGTCATTGGTTTGATCATTTTCGTGATCATTGTGGCCATTCAGTTTCTGGTCATTACCAAAGGTGCCACGCGCATCAGCGAAGTGTTTGCCCGGTTTGCATTCGAAGGTATGCCGGGGAAGCAAAAGGCGA
>CALJUK010001117.1 GCA_937975745.1 uncultured Planctomycetaceae bacterium
TCAATACGCCTTTCAGTCTGAAACCAGGCCGCGGCCACCAGAGATAGATCCCTGTTGCCAGCAGGATGATTGTCCAGCACGCGGTCAGTTCTACAAACAGTGTTCCGAATTTCCCCAGCATCAGTTCGCCGTGCAGGTTCCGAATCTGTTGCATGAACATGCGGCTGCGGACCAGTTCGCCGGTGATTGCTCCCGTGTACGGGTCGATGTAGACGAGCAGGTTTTCGCCAGTCCGCGTACGCATCGAGATTTCAGTCGCCGCCTGCGGTTCGGTTCCCGGGGTCAGGCTGGCTGCCTCTGCATCTGGCCTCGCCGCACGAGCTGCCTCAAGCTGCTGTTCCAGTGACAGCTTCTCGCTCCCGACAACGACGGTTTGCAGATCGCGGTACAGCAGTGGCTCGACATACGGCTTGAACAGGTAGATCGCGCCGGTTGTCCCCAGAAACATACAGATGGGAATCGACAGCAGCCCGGCATAGAAATGCCATCGCCATATCACCGTGTAGAGTTTCTTCGACCGTGGTATATTCACAGGTCCTCGTAGGCGATCGGCACTTGGCTCGTCTGAGGATTGAGTAGATTTCCGTTTCGGATCGGGCTCGCCGCTGGCTGACAATTCAAAAGAACTCATAGTTTTCCCCTGTGTTCAAAGTGGAAGGTTTCAATTCAACGTGAGACCCGGCACATTCAGTTCAAGGACGTCGCCGCTGGCCCACTCCATCTTCAGGGGTGTCGAGTCGCGGTCGAGGTATTCCGCAGGGAGATCCGTTGGAGCGCCAACGGACTCGAGAACGACAATGTAGGAGCCAGGTTCCAGATACAGTGGACCGGTTGAATCCTGGGCCACCAGTTCGAACGTTCCATCACCAGACGTCACGGCGTATCCCAGAGACGTGTCAGCATTGGTCAAATAGATGTGGACCAGCACGTCTGGAATCGGATTTCCATCAGTCGGCAGGGCACCCGATGTGCCGCCGGTAATCGGACGCTGGCCACAACCACTGAGTACGGCGGGCATCACGGCCAGCCACGTCACCATGAAGGACCTGGAGAACAGTTGCACTGACAACTTCATATATGGAACCTCATTGTCTGAGTGAATTGACTGAGATCGGGAACGTGTCCGAATTCAACCCGCAAACTGACATCCGAATTCTCTGGGCGAATCTGAGACGCAGATTTGGAACTGGTTCGGACACACTCCCGGTGGCTCACATCTCGCCAGCGGCAATCCGGCGCGAACGGCTGCCCGCCGAGTCACGCACTACGGATCGTTCGACGGCTCTTCGCGTCGTCAGACAACACGCGCGGATTCGCGTCTGTCACAGACCGCGAACGTCGCTGTCCCGTCAGAACTCGCCAACGAGTTCGTCACCATTCCGGCTGTGCAGAGCGCGGCTGAGTTCCGTATCGAGGCTTGCGCTGAGAAAGCGGACTGAACCGTCCCCCATAGCCACGTGTGCTCCGCCCGTGTGATGGCTGCGCGGGGCAAAATAGCCGGTCCAGTGCGCCACGATGTCTGGAATGCGGCTGTTGGGAGACAGGTATCCGTTCGTCATCGAATTGATGGCTCCGGAGAAGGCCCACGAGATCCCACGGCCACGCAACGCGGGACTCGCCCCACCGCGCCAGCTCGTGAACGTTGTCCAGAATGTTGACAGATCAGGATTGGAAACCATGCCGTTACTGTCGGTAAAGGACGACCAGCCGCCACCCGTAGCTGCCATCCCCTGCACCGGATTCAGCCCCGGACTGACGCCCGATGATCCATTCAGTGTGAATTGGTAGGGAAAGGGCGGCGTAACACCGGACGGCAGCACCATGTCCGCTCCGACGCTGCGAACAGTTTCACTCATGATCACCGAGTGAGAAGTTCCGTCAGTAAAGTCTCGAAACCGGACGCTTGAATGTTCAAACACTGCGCCATCGGTCGGCCAGCGGAAGTCATAATTGGTCTTCTTGCCGCTTCCGAAGCTGTTGACGGCGGTTGAAAATGGGGGCGCTGGGCGGCCGAATTCAGGGGCGCTG
>CALJUK010001118.1 GCA_937975745.1 uncultured Planctomycetaceae bacterium
CTGGGGGCCTGGGACGAAGCGGTGGCCACGCTGGAGTTGGCCGTCGGTCATTTCGGCCGCTGCCGGGCGGTAATGTCCGAGTCGCGAGCCCGGCTGTTGCTGACCGAGGCACGCCGTCGACGCCGCGTTGCGTCGGTCACACCCGAGTGGAACTGACAGGCAGTCGATTCTGGCGGGGTAAACGGCAGTTCCGAGAATCTGCCTTGGCAGAATGGGATAATTCGACGAGAATCCCATCGCTGAAATGGATCGGCAGTCCCCTGCGCGGAGCGTTGGATCGCGTCTCGGAACGAAGCGGATCGCGCCAGAGTCTGTGGACTTCGCGCTGGTGTCTACGGGCTTTGCGCTCGTGGCAGTAGCGCGTCCGCGACAACAATCGAGGGGCGGAATTGTCGGGGCTCCGCCGGACGGCATGGACACGGAGGTCATGCAGTGATGACCAGAGTCAAAACAGATTTCAGACCCACACGTTGGCGAAGCGTCGCACAGTCTCTCCTTGCGGGCGGCGTGTGCCGTTGCGCAGTGTTACTGCTGGCGATCAGTTCGGTCCCGGGCTGCGAAACGCTGTACGAAGCTGGTGTTCCCGGGATGGAACACTTCATCGACTTCAAAGCCAAGCAGGCCGAAGAAGAACGACACCGTACCGACTATCAGGAGAACGGGAGTCCGGCCGCGATGTCCTGGCTGCTGTCAAATCGGATTCGCACCGGCATGAGCCTTGAAGCGGTGGAGCAGGTCTTCGGCGAGTCGGGCGTTCGCGAGAATAACTCCCGCTGGTTGACGACTAAGGGGGGGCATTACCGGTCAGGAGATGTCGCTTACTGCTGGGGGCCCGACGCCGAAGGGCACTCTGTCTACCTTGTGTTTCGCGAGGGATTGTTGGTGAACTTCAACCCTCACGAGTTCGAAAACGGAATGGAAGAAGCCTGGGACAAGGACTGATTCGCTCTCAGTTCAATGTGACTCTCCGTTCAACGGAGGCGACGCCGTTTCGATGGCTGGTGAACGGCGGTTGTGTTCCAGGCGCAGCTGTCCGCAGGCGGCGTCAATGTCCGCCCCCTTCCGTTTCCGGACCGTCACAGGGATTCCTGCCTGATCCAAAATCTGTCGGAATTCCGACGTCCGTGGAGCGGCCGGCGCATGGAAGGGGAGTTCGCCGACGTCATTCATTGGGATCAGGTTGACGTGGGCGATGCGCGGCTTCAGTAATGAGGCCAATTCTCGGGCCAACTCGGGTGAGTCGTTCACGCCGCCCAGTAGAACGTATTCGAAGGTCACCCGTCGGCCGGTTGTCTGAAAGAATTCGTCCGTCGCGGCGAGGATGGCATCCAGGCCAATGCGGGAATTGACCGGCACCAGTTTGTTGCGGAGTTCGTCATTTGGAGCGTGCAGCGAGACGGCCAGATTGTAGGCTTTGCCTGTCTGTGCGAATTCGCGAATCTGGGAGGGCAGACCGACCGTCGAAACCGTGATTCGCCGGGCACCCAGTCCCAGCCCACCCTTGTCGTTCAGTGTGGCGAGCGTCGGCAGGAGTGCTTTCAAGTTGGCCAGCGGTTCGCCGATCCCCATCACCACAACGTTGGTGATTCGTTCGTTCGGACTTTGCAGGCGATCCAGCCGAAGAATCTGTTCGAGGATTTCACCGGCCGACAGGCTCCGTTTCAGCCCCAGCATGCCGCTGGCACAGAAAACACACCCCATTGCACAGCCGACCTGAGTGCTAATGCAGACGGTGTTGCGGCTTGTCTCGCGCATCAGGACACATTCGATCGTGTCCCCTTGGGACGTCTTCAGCAGCAGTTTCTCCGTCCGGTCGCTGGCAATCTGGTGAGCGGTGACTTCGCAAGCGAACAACTGAAACTGGCTGTCCAGTTCGCTTCGCAACCGCGCGGGGACGTCGTGCATCTGGTCGAATGACGTGATCCGCTTGCCAAAGATCCATCGGCGAATCTGGTCGGCCCGGAATGCGGGCTCGTTCTGGTCCGCACACCAGGCGATCAGATCATCACGGCTGAGATCGGTCAGCATGCGTTTCGTTTCGGCGGACGACATAGGGGAGAGACAGTTCGGCTGGAGGGCAATGGCAGAGCGACAAACCGGGCCACCGGGACGCGGCTTCAATTCATGTCGATTCTACCCCACGCGTCCCCTGCCGAACAGCGGCCCGACAGCCGGGCGTTATCCAGCGGTGAGCTCTTCAGCCGTTTCGACAGTCGATGTGGCTTCGGCCTCGTCGACGCTGGTGGCGGGTTCCGAAGCGGGCTTGGTTGAATCCGCAGGATTGTCGGCCGCCACGGAGGGCTCTTTGGGGGGAGCCGATTCGACCGGCTTGGTTGCTGGCGTGGTTGCCGAAGGGGGCCCCGGGGTCGTCGCCACTGGTCCCGCGGGTGTGCCCTCTTTTGGCGGGAGACTGGCGGGGGGAGCCGGGGACTCGTCTGTGCTCTTGGGGGCGGCTGCCGGTTCTGTCATTGGTGTCACTGTTGGCGAACCGGGGGGAACGACGACGACACCCGGCGTGGCGGGCACGGAAGCCGGCTGTTCCGCACGGTTAAACAAAAGTTGCATGTCGTTGGCTGAAATCGAAGAGATGCGCAATGCCGCAGGAAAGCGGGCCTGCAGGTTCGTCGGTTCGGCATTCCGATCAGCCGCGATGACGACTGGGACTCCTGTCGTGGGGGCAATCGTCGGCCGGAGTTCGATCCGCAGGTCGTTTCCGTCGGCATAGTTCAAATGCAACGTCGCCGTCATGTCTTCCGGTCGGGGGCGTCCCAGCGGGTTGCCGAATTCAAACGCCTGCCGGAATGACATCGTGGTATTGCCGTCTTCCGGAGCCACAAACGGCTCGTCGGCTGTCTGTGTTCCCACGGTGACTGTCGCCTGGCAGGTGTCCAGATGCCAACTCGGGGCCGCCCGCACAAGGAAGTCGTCTCGGCCGAATCGTAATGTGTGTTCGGCCACCAGACTTTGAGCGATATGTGTCATCACACTCGCGGGAGCCCGCTCGATTCCGAGAACGTGCAGACAAGTCAGGAGCACCGGGACTGGTGCGTCGACCACGTCCTCTGGACGGGACAGCCGTCGGGAAATGGCCTCCTGATCCTTGTTCTGGCAGTAAATCGACAGCAGGCAGGCGAGACTCTGCGGACGTTCGAGGTTGACGTCGAGGTTTCTGAGAAGTGCCTCTTCTGCTTCGTCGTAAATTCCATGACGTGCCAGGACCTGGGCTGCCATCAGGTTCGCGTCGGGAACCTGCGTCGCGTAACGCAAGGCTTCCCGCGCTGTCCGCACAGCACCGGGTTGACCAAGGTATTCCTGAATCATGGCCCGGTTCGCGAGTGCCGCCGCCAGCATTTCGTCCTTGCGGAAGTGTCCAGAACCAAGGTCAGCCAAGTGGTCGTACGTTGCCGCTGCGGCAAATAACTGCCCCAACGACTGCTGAGTCCTGGCGACGTAGTACCAGTAGGGCGGATAGCATTCCATGAACGGTTCCATCCGCTTGAGAATCCGCAGTCGAACTTGCGGATCGGCTTCCTGCATGGCTTCTTCCAGCCGGTCCAAGTCGTCACCGCGGACCAGCCAGCGGTCGGGAATGTTCTTCTCTTTGGCCATTTTCCAGAACGTGTCGAGGAACTGCGACGACTTGTTCACGACCTGGTTGACACGCTGTTTCTCGATTTTGAAAACGTCCATGTCGCGACTGACAGCGCTGGCCCGGTAGTCCCACCAGCTGTTGGCACCGGTCCGGACGGCCGAGGCAAACTGCATGGTGGCGACCTGCGAAGTAATCGCCAAAGCACTGAACGCCAGGTTTTGGCGCATTCCGTAGCGGTACTTCTTGCGGAAGTATTCCCGCTCGGTATCGGCCACCTGAATCTGGGCAATCTCGTCGAGACACGCCGTGTAGAGCTTGATGATCTCGTCGTCGGCGATGCCGTTCAGGTTCAGATTGTTGAGAATCTTCTCTTCTTCATCGATCAAGACCGGCGTGACCTGATGCCGGCGGAT
>CALJUK010001119.1 GCA_937975745.1 uncultured Planctomycetaceae bacterium
GCGATGCTTGTCTTACCGTTCCCGGGCTCGCCAAACAAAAACATACCCCGGCCCGAATTGACCGCCGGCCCCAGCCGTTCGAGCATCTTCTCGTTGATGATCAGATCCGAGAAGGCCCGCTTGAGATCCGCTTCAGTTGCCTGCTGCTTGGCGATACTTTGGGCCTCCATGGCCGTCAGGTAGTCCGGCAGACTGACGGGGGCGGCTCCGAAATACGAACATTCTTCGGTATAGCGGCGGGCCCGTTCTCGTCCGACATCGACTATGGTAAACGTGTAGTCTCCCATCTCGGCCGCACCGCGATACGCCACGAGTTGCTGCATTTTCAACTCGCGTAACATCGGCTCGATGAGTTTGTACGGCAGGCAGAGCTGGGCGGCAATCTGCCGGCCCGTGGCCGAACCACGTGCCACCAGGTATTTCAGGATCAGCCGTTCGACTTCTTCCTCGGCAAGCCCCGTTTGGGCGATCGTCTCGGGCGCGGGTGGTCGAAAAGGGGCGTCACCCTCCAGCTGCGAATCCCCCAAGAGGGATGACACCCGATCGAACAATTCCGCCAGCCGGGAATTTTTGCGAAACGCAGCCGCGGTAGGTCCCCCCCGTGAAGCACCCCGGTTCGTTGCCGGTGTATAGCCATGCGGCTCACTCCGCTGCGATCGACTTCCGGTCGCAGGTTCAGTTGCCGGCCGCCGTGCGGTGGACTTCTCGACGGGTTTGTTGGGCGTCGCCTCCGTGGCGTCTGAGTCTGAAGGGGCCAGATCCGAGAAATCGAGCTTCAGGCCCTGCGGACTCTCAGCCGTCTGCATCAGCAGCGAACTGCCCGGCTTGTGAGCTGCGGTAATCTCGGCAAGGAATTCCGAGGGTGTGAGCTTGCGTTTTTCGTCGGCCATGCTGCGACACATCAGGGAGAGGAAACGGTCTGAGAAAGGACGCACGAAACGGACGCGATCGGCGCAACGTGCGCACAGTCGCAGTGGAAACGTACGTCACAGCCGGCACATCGCAAATCGGCAACAGCGGTCGGCCTGCGACAGCGATCCGCGCCATCCTCACAACCGCTACAACTCGCACCCAGTGACGGCGAGCACCGAAGCCGTGCGTGGCGACTTGTAGCTTCCGTCACGCCGACGGGACACACCGGCCCCGATCAGAAATCCGGCCCTTGCCCGAATTTGACCACAGGGCTCGCAGAGGACGCAGAGAAATACTGCCACGGCCGAGACCGCCTGACAGTCTGCCACATCAATTCGCGGCACGAACCGCGGATGTCGATGCTGTGGGGTTTCTTGCACGGCGTTGTCTCTTCCCCGTCGGCCCGGATTCGCCAAAAATCTGCTCTCTGGCCGGTTTTCTTGGCGAAACTCACCCCTTCTCGCGCATCATAAGCGTGGTCTCGCATTTGACGGGGCTTCGCAGAACCTCGCGATCCGCACGACCTTCGCAAATGACGCAGCCCGTGTGTTTGCAACAGGCTGCGCAGTCGATACATTCGAGGGGGGGAGGTTTCTCCCCCACGTTTTGATCCAAACCGTTCCCACACTTTGCCTTGGATCCGGGGGCCAGTATGTGGCGTCGCTCTCTTTCTGCGTTTTGCTTGGTCGGATTGTTGGTCTCGTCCGGAAATCTCCAGGCGCAGGCCCCTTCCCAGCCGGCCGGGACCAAGGCCGATTCGGCCGTCACTCCTGCGGACTCCAACTCTGAGTCCCTCTGGCAGCAGCACATTTACATCCCCTACAAAAACCTGAAGCAGTCCTACGAGAATCAGCACGGGGCTGTCTTCATGCCGTATCTCCAATATCGCGAGCTCTCGAAGAAGCTCTCGTCGGTCATTGGGCCCGACGGTCGGCTGCAACTCGACGCGGTCATTACCGAATCGCACTACACGGCCGTCGTGAAGGAGAACTTCGCCGAGGTCAACGCCACGCTGCAGGTCCAGGTCCTCGGCGAGCGGTGGTCCGAGGTCACTTTGGAACTCGGCGATGCGGCCATCGGCAGCGTCTCTTCCGAACAGGGGGATGTCGTGCTGCGAGGAATCGGCGAGGGAAAGTACTCTCTCCTCTTCGAGAAGCCGGGCCGTTACACGGTCCAGATGACGCTCAACACAGGGGTACATGTCTCACCCGAAGGCCGCACGATTACGCTGAAGGTTCCTTCGGTCGGCATCACCACATTTGAGATGCAGGTTCCCAAAGCGGACCAGACAGTCGACGTGAAACCCAAGCTGGTCGAACTCCCCGTCGAGGCGGTCGAGGGAGAAACCGGCACACGTATTCGCGGCAGCCTGGGGGCCACCAACCAGATCACAGCAACCTGGTATCCACGGGCCGGCCTGAAGCCCGACATGGAACTGTTGGCCGGCGTCACCAACTTGCAGAAGATCAGTCTGCAGGAAGGTCTGGTGCATACAGAAGCTCAGCTGACGTACTCGATCCTGCGGGGAACTCTCGGCCAGGTACGGTTGGCGATCCCGTTGGGAGACCGCATTCTGGACGTCAATTCGCCCGATCAACCAATCGCGGCCTGGGAAACACAACAGGACGACAAACAGCAGACCGTGGTCGTCCGATTTCTGAGTGACATCAACCGGAACGTCCGCGTCGATGTCCGAACCGAACGAACACTTCCCAATGAACCGTTCCAGGTGGCCGGTGCCTCGGCTGAGGGAAAGCCAGCGGGCGTTCATGCGCTGGACGTGGTTCGGGAAAGCGGGCAGATCACTCTGTCGAGCGGCAGCGACGTGAATCTGGTCGTACAGTCGGCAGACGGTCTGGTCCGAGTCATCGAGTCGGAAGTGGCTGCCGAGTTCCGTCGCCCGGAGGCGATCTACTACAAATTCTACAATCCCAAGTTCAACCTGACTGTTGAAGGTCGCCCGGTCGCGGCCCGTATCACGGTCGATCATCAGGCGGCAGTCGAGTTTCAGGAAGACGAACTCTCCATCACTTCGCAGCTTAATTATACGATCGAACGGGCCGGCGTGTTCGACGTCCGGTTGCGTGTTCCCAAGGGAGTCACTGTCGACAACGTCCAGGTGGCCGGTCTGCGGGAATACACGACCGCCGGCGATACGCTGACTGTCTCCTTCGCCGAGCAGACACAGGGCGGCGTTGTCGTCCAGATTCGCGGTCATATGAAGTTCGACGCGGAGGCGACAACCACGGAATCGTTCGCGCTGCCATTACTCGAACCGTTGGGTGTTGAACGGGAAACGGGTGTTCTCAGGGTCTACTCTCTCCCGGGACTGGAGGTGATTGCCGACACCGAGAAGATCGTCGGTGCCGTTTCGACCGCGGCTGCCGGTCACCCGCAGCAGGGTGGAGCGCGGCTGGCGGCCACGTGGTCGTTCAATCGCCGACCGGTCGAGGTTCCGGTCCGGACAATTCGCCGGCCGACCCGTTTGTTCGCGCAGGTTGGCACAACAATCGATGTCCAGCCAGAAGCGACCAATGTCCGTTCGGTGCTGCAGTACCGAGTGGAATACGCCGGGATCGATTCGTTCCGGATTGCCGTTCCCGAAGCGATTGCCGACTTGGTTCGCATCCGCTCGCTGACCGACCCGAACGCCATCAAGCAACAAAACCGTGCCGAAGAAGCTGAGGACGGGTGGGTCACCTGGACTGTCGAGATGCAACGGAAGGTGCTCGGCGTGCATCGCTTCGAAGTCGCCTACGAGTTGACACCCGGTCAAGCGGCCACTCCCGCCGCCGGACAAGCCCCGGCAGACGCGGCCAATACTGCGACCGAGCAGACCCCCTCGAACGGGAGTCCCGGCGGTACGGAATCCCAGCAAACTGTCTCGGTCCAACTGGTTCGCGCGCTGCCGTCACAAATCAACGAAGCCGACGTTACCCTCGCCAGTGTGACGGGGGAAGTTCTGATCCAGAAGGAGCGTTCGCTGTCACTTTCGGCCGATCCCGAAGGCGAGACGATCGAACCGATCGACATCCGAGAGTTGAGTCTGTTGCCCACCGACGGGGGAATGGCCGTTGGATACTGCACGCGAGG
>CALJUK010001120.1 GCA_937975745.1 uncultured Planctomycetaceae bacterium
AAGCCGCCGGATCGCTTGCTGTTTTCGACATGGTCGTGTCGCACAACAGTCCGTTCGCAACGATTCCGATTGGACAACGGCGGAACACTGTTCGACATGGAGAACGATCCGGGTCAGCAGTCGCCCGCGAATGCACAGTTTCCACAGGAAGCCGCGAAACTGACCACCGCAATGGAAGCGTTTGCTGAAGACGTCTTCGCCGAAAGGGGACCAATCCCGAAAGTTCGAGGCGCCGTCGACCCCCGTCCAATTGATGTAGGCTATCAAGACTTCCCCCGGAGCTGGCTGCCGGCCCGTCACGGCCAGCAGTAGTGAGTCGTTCAACGAATTCCGCGGGCCCCGAACAGCAGCTACTTCGTGACCTGGAGGAAAACCACGGATGCCGTCGTCTGGAATGTCTCGGTGCGCAATGCCGGTCAGTATGCGGTCGACCTGCAGTACACGTGTCCGGCGAACGATGTCGGCTCGACAGTCGAGCTGAGCTTGGGAGAACAACGTCTCCGTGGGCAAGTTGGCCCAGCCTGGGATCCACCATTATATACGCACCAGGACACTCTCCCTCGACCGCCGGCTGAGTCACAGATGAAGGAGTTTCACACGCTGCATCTGGGCGTTATCCGATTGGAGCCCGGTGTCGGCCAACTCAGACTTCGGGCATTGGAGATTCCCGGCAAAACGGTCATGGATCTGCGGAGCCTGACGCTGACGCTGTTGCCCAAAGGCACCGAGCCCGTCGACCCGTCACCCCGACCGATGCGGATTGTTGTGATCGGTGATTCCACAGCAGCCACATACGCGAGGCCACCGGCGGACCGGCCGGATTTGACCGGCTGGGGGCAGGTCTTCCAGTACTACTTCTCCGATGAGATCGAAGTCCACAACCATGCCGCATCAGGCCGTAGTTCGAAGAGCTTTCTCCGGGAAGGCCGTTGGGAAAGGGCATTGGCCGAAGGTCGCCCACACTTTGTCTTCATTCAGTTCGGACACAATGATCAACCCGGCAAGGGTGACCGCACGACCGACCCGAAGACCGACTACCGGGACAATTTGCGACGTTATATTCGCGACAGTCGGGCGATTGGGGCGCAGCCAATTCTGGTGACACCGGTGGCCCGTCGGACGTTCCTCAACGGAAAGCTGTCTTCCACTTTGGGTTCCTATGTCGACGCGGTGAAAAGTGTCGGAGGAGAAGAGGACGTCCCGGTGATTGATCTGCACGAAGCGAGCTTCCGGTTGTACAAGAAACTCGGTGACGATGGCTCGGCCGACCTCAACCCGAGCGACACGGATAAGACACACTTTTCACGGAAGGGAGCCCTTGCGATCGCCGGACTGGTGGCAGACGGTGTGAAGCAGTCCGTTCCCATTCTGGCGGAACAACTCCGGGCCGAACGTCCCACGACTAAAGAGGTTCCAGTCCGGACACCGCAACCGGCAAAGTGACGTCGTGCAATCCGGTAAGCGTGGCTACTCTTTCGAGAAGTCTGGTGCGTTGCCGATCGGCCAGAGTTCGAGCCGGCGGATGAACAGTTCTGCGTTGTCGACCTGAAGCAGAATGCGTCCGAAATCAGGCTGGACACTCTCTGCCGCGCTGACCGTGACACCGTTCAAACGGCAGGTCAGCCGCCCGGCATTTGTGATAATTTCCAGCCGGTTCCATTCTCCGATGGGCTGTTCGAGGTCGTTGTGACCTCGGAACCCTTTCTCATTAGTCCACTGGGGATCTTTGCCGAACCACCGCAGACGACCGTCCGTCAATGTCGCTGGCTGACCATCACTCTGCCAGAGTGGGTCATCCGCACTTCCGGCTGCAATCCGCGTGTTGACAGTCGTCCGGTAACGCCTTCCTGACTGCGTGTCGAGACCCGAATGGACCAGCAAATCGCCTGTCGCACCTTCGGCCATCTCCACTTCGACCGCCGCCATCCAACGGTCAGCGACACTGCCGGGCAGCCCGTAACAGTGAATCAACAGGCCCGACGTACGGACGTGCTGGGCATTGTCACCCCAGGTTCGACTTCCCCATTTGTACTCGGCCACCAAGTGGTACGTCCGATACGGGCGGCGAGTGA
>CALJUK010001121.1 GCA_937975745.1 uncultured Planctomycetaceae bacterium
CTCCATTTTGACTTGAAGTGCGGTCCATCGCCAGCCGTGAGTAGTGATGACCTTTTGGTTTTCTTTTGAGAACAATCCCGCTGACTCAGGAAGAGCTGTCTCGCTGCACGCCATCGATCAGAAACGCGACCGGACCCCCGACAACCACCACAACGAAGCCGATGAGTCTGGTCCACGCAGAATCTGGCAGGAAGAGTCCCTGTCCGACGATGAATAGCGCGCCAAGTGGAAATACGACACACACTGCGATTGTGGCGGCGATAAGCCGTCTCGCCATATTCATCCGCAGAGAAGCGTCACAGTTTTGGCACGGCCAGCGCGCCCAAGCCCACGATCGAAACCAGAACCGCGTCCAAGGCACGCGGACACCGCATTCGGGGCAGCAGCGATGATTGAAGCTTTGAGTCGTCATGGAGCCGATTATACCGATGTCACGCTGCCTGCCCGAGTAGATCGTCCAGCTTTCACAGCCGATCCGTAACGCCAGCGGCCAGCGCTGGTGTCCGCTTGATGCTGCTGTGAATCCGGCAGAAGTTGTAGTGGGACACGTGGAGTGCCACTGCCGCTCGCAGGTTGTCCAGTTTCTTGCTGAAGCCGAGAGACAGCCGAGTGAATCGCTTCAGGAAAGTCCTGATCGTCAAGTTGTTTCGCTCAACATGGCTGGTGGAAATCCCCGCTGCGGAATCCAGACCCCACGATGGGCGACGGTCACTGTCAACCATCGACGGAGGCCCGTAGCCGCCCGGCTGCTCCGACTCGTGGAACGACTTCACGATCTGCCCATATCCGACACGGTGTCCGAACGACGACGCGATTGAATTGGGGCACGCGCCGAATGCATCCGTCGAAATCCTCGCCTTGCTGACGTTCGCAGACGACTCGGGGATATCCACTCGACGCGTTATGTCTTCGATGAATCGGTCTGTCGTCTCTTTGTCCCGCTTGCCAATCGCATAGGTGCAAATCAACTTTGTGTCCTGTTCGAAGGCCACAGGCAGGTACTGGTCTCCGATGGTCGAATCGGCCGATTCTTCCACTGTGAGCCGCCCCTATTTCTCGCGGCAGAACGTCCAGATTTCATCGCACTGCACGTGATTGACGGCAATCCCCCGTAGCTCCCGGTGAAGAAACTGACGGCATTCCTCGCCCGCAATCACGAGATGGCGCAGAACGGTCTTGTTGTTCGTCCCGCGCAGCCTGGCCGTACTGCGAATCGAATTTGCCTCGCAGAGCAGATTGAGGATCAGAAGTCGTTTTTCCGTGGAGACATGACGAGCCATGGCAGTTTCGCCTTTCCATTGCGGCGAAACGCGGTAGACTGAACGTCTCGAGGCTGCAGTCTGGCGTTTCGCCGGAGTGTGGTTTGCCCGAGCCGGTTGCCGCCGACTCGGGTTTCTTGTTGGGCTTGCCGTCCCAACTGACGAGAGTTATTGTACCCATAAATATGGCGGTACGCAATCGCCAGTTGAAAGTTTTTATGGGAATGACAACATGCCGCGCCCACCCAAGAAACCGGAGGACCGGAGAACGGACAGCATGAAGTTGCCGATGACCGAGCGCGAGAAGTCTTTAGTCCAAGATGCGGCGGATGCTGTCGGGGAGAAGCCTGTCACATGGGCCAGAGAGACTCTGATACGGGCCGCAAAGCGCATCGCGCGGAGACAGAGTTGACGACTCGAAATCTCAAAAAGTTCGGTGCCCGTCTTGAGAATCTCGCGGGCGATCTAATAGGATACCCATAAGAAGAGCCCGACCCCCCAGCTATTCGAGGATCGGGCTAATCTTGGGAGTCCCGCAGGCGGCTAAGAGCCGACCCCCGGCCTGCCACCATTAGGTAGTGACCGAGAAAAATGCGGGGCTTTCTGAGTGTTCCCGAGGGCTACCGGACGACGGGTCTGAAACGCCAGATTACCGGCGACATCATTAGTCGTGCTGGTGAGGCGGTCTCGGGAGCCTCTTGAGCGCCGTCTGATCCGTTGCAGGGGTCGGGCGGCGTTTTTCCTTCCTGTTGGTTTGGCGAGCGCCCACCGTCCTGCTGGTAGCTGCCAAGAAACTGAACGATATTCAAAAACGTACATCGTTCACTTGACAGATAGGG
>CALJUK010001122.1 GCA_937975745.1 uncultured Planctomycetaceae bacterium
GTTGGGGTCTGACCGAAAGGCATCACCATGAATGATGCGATTCCAAACGACGTCCCATTCTCACTCTCCTGTACCGAGTGTGACTGTGACTCTCCCGACAGCTACGAAGACGCCGTCAAGGATGGATGGACCGAGATCCAGTTCTATCCCGAAGGCTACTCGGAGAACTTCCTCGGACTCTGCCCCGACTGCCGTCAGGAGGAGCAGCAGAAGCAGGAGCAGATTCGGCAGTGGCTCGCATCCGGTGAATCGGAAGGAGGTGAGCAATGCCCTACCTGAAACTGTTTCACGGTCGCGAGAAGCCGGACGAACAGCTGGAAGACTGGGGAAAGCCGGGTCCGATCTTCGGACCGTTTCCCTACTTCCACACGACGTACGGCTCTCACATCACGTTCAATAGCGACGAGGGCTACCTCACAATCATCGGTGACCTGGTCTACTACGATGGCATGTTCTACGGCGACTGGTCCGTGTTCGACGGTCCACCGAGTGAAGAGGACCGGCCGCGTCATGTTCCGTTCGTCGCGGAGAAAGCCGATGTTCCCGAAGAGCATGCACGCTGTGTCTGCATGGAACCTGGTTACTTCCACTGCGGAGTTCCCGGTGTCATCGCGCACCTGGAGAACGGTCGGCTGCCACCGCATGCCAAGGTCGAGCGGTGCGACAAGTGTGGCCGGTATCCGGATGACGAATCGGCCTACCAGAAACTGGTGGAGCTGGGACTCACTTGGATTCCGAGCGAAGACGTGCATCTCTACGACGTGCACTGCTATGCCACGGTCCGCATCAAGTTCGAAGGAATTGCCGCATCAACACCGCAGGATGCAGCCCGCATCGCGGATGCCCTGTTCGACTGGGACGAGCATCAGTCGCTGGCCGACTTCGCCGACGAGATGAACGAGTATCTCGTCGACGTCCAAGGGGCCGCCGACTACTCGCAGTCTCGCCGCTTCAATGCCGACTTCGAGGAAGTCAAAGTCTGAGAGCTTTCTGCGTTGATGTCGAGCCGCTCCACAGTGAGAGCGGCTCAACCACAAACTCTGCTACGAAAGGAGCCCATCATGGCCCAGCAGAACACGACAGCGAAACCGGTTCACGAAATCCGTCTCGGCCGCGTGAGGGCTGCCATCTGGGAGAACGAAACCCAGCACGGCATCCGCCACAACGTCACCGTCAGCCGACTCTACAAGGACGGCAACAACTGGAAGGATTCCACCTCGTTCGGTCGCGACGACCTGCCGCTGGTCGGCAAGGTGCTCGACCGGTGCCACGACTGGATCTTCAGTTACCAGGCAGCTTCGTCCGGTGGCAATGGAGACTCCAACCAGGATGACTCGTTCTGACGGACTCTCTTCTGTGTGCGTGTTACACACAGTGCCTGGTGGCCGCGGTTCTCTCACACCCACGGCTCACAGACCGCCGGCCACCACCAAAGATCGCCATTTTCATTTCGCTTCGTTCTCTGGAACGAGCATGGGGCTCGCAGGAAGAACCGAAAAACCTGTCACCTCTACCTTTGCTTTGATCGCCTCGCGTGGGAGTGGGCAGCACGCTTCTGTAGCGACAATAGCCTGCTTGGTCGTGAAGTCCACGGTTACTGCCTTAACACCGGGAACGTCGGCAAGCGACGACTGAAGCACTGCCGCACAGCCCTCGCAGGACATACCTTCAATGTGAAATACGGTCGTATCCATCCCTTCAGACACGCTCGAATGCCCGCCGACAATCGAATCGACGTAGTTCGGGAAGAACAGAAAACCGCCCGCCAGCACGGTCACAAGCCACAACATGGCCTTGCTGAATCGCTGGCCGGTCGGACGGCGCTCTCCGGCACAACAGGAATCAGACTTCTGTGGACGGTACGTGAGATAGAACGCCGTTCCGAGAAACGCCACCGTCACGACGATGAACAGCGGGCGGTACGTTTCCAGCGTTGCGGCAACTCCCGCCCCGGAGATTCCGAACGCCAACAGCACCAGCGGAAGCCAGCAACAGCTTGACGCCATGATCGCTGACAGCACCGTTCCGACTTTGGTGACGGTCCCCATCCTGTTCACCGGGAGTTCAGACTTAGCAACCTCGATCCCGTTGCCGACGGAGCCGAGACAACAGGAACCGGAAGGATTCATCGTCTCACACGAACAACCCGGTTCCTTCATCTTCGCGCGGATGTCCTGCAATGCGTCTGAGTTCCCCTTCGTCCGCAACTCATCCTTGATGCTGGCCACCGAATGTCCAAAGCAATAGCACAGCGGACGTTCGCCGGTCGTCTCTTTCACGCCCACCGGGACCGTGAGTTCGTCTTTCGCGAACGTGCCCCCTGCGGCTGAGAAGTAGACCACCTCACAGTCCGGTCAAGCGCAGCACCACCAGTCACCCCGGATGAAATGCTGCCCCGTGACCAGTGCCTCTACCGTGACCGGCTTGACGGTCTTTCCATTCGAGCCACATTCGGGGCAGTCGGTCATGCTCACTTGAATGGGCAACATTTCGGGCACGGAAGTTCCTCGCCAGTGACCGGGCAAACGTAGCCAGCGGCGTTGCTTTCGGCATTGGCCTGCACTCCGGCATAAACCAAACCAGCGATTCCAAGAGGCAACGCAAGCAACGTGGTCAAAATCAGTTTTCTACTCATCACAATCTCCAGTTCAGGGGTTCAGAGCATCAAGTATCGGGCATTCGCTGGTCGATCCACGACCGTCGCATTCGCCGGTCAGTTTGACGAGTGCGTTTTTCATTCTGCGGAGCGTGCGAATCTTATCGTCAATGTCAGCGATCTTCGCTTCCGCGCGGCTCTTGACATCCGCACAGCGCGACGACGGTTCGACCCGCAACGCCAGCAGTTCCTTGATTTCGTTGAGAGTGAAGCCGAGTTCCTTCGCCCGCTGAATGAAAGTCAGCCGGTCAATCGTTGATTCATCGAACTGCCGATAACCGGACGCAGAGCGATCCGCTTTGGGAAGCAACGCTTCCCGTTCGTAGAATCGCACCGTCTCGATGTTGACGCCCGATTTCTGGGCAACTTGCCCGATGGTCAACGGCTTCATGGTTTGGCCTCCAGCCTCATTATCGACCCTGTACCATGCTACAGGGTCAAGGCCAAACCGATCAGAAAATCAGTCTTTTCGCTTGCCGATCCGCCAGCGGTTCCCATCGGGATCGGTCAACTGAACTTCCCGCGCCCACGGCTGATCCTCGACCGTGACTCCGAACTCATTAGCAATCGAGTCAACGTCATCGACGTACAGATAGACCAGCGTGTCCGGTCTGGCGTCCCCCTTGTGTTCCGAAAGATGGAGACGCATGTTGCCCCGTTTGAGAAACAGGTACAACGGCAGGCCGGGGGCGAACCGGTGTTCGCCTTCAACATGGAATCCGAGTCTGGCGTACCACTTGGCAGTTTCGTATCCGTCGGCAACATGGAAGATGGGAACAAGTTCTTCAGGCATCTGATTGACCTCTCGTCGTCTCGGTCACGGCACATTCCCGCGGTGATACAAGTTGTCTCTGAACTACCGCAGATACGTCGCGCGACATATCAGATCCGAAGTCGAAATGACTGGACCGGCACTGTAAGCCACTCCGAGTCGAATCACGAGCCAGCGGACGGTTCACCTCATCGAGTACTGAGTGATCCCCATCAGCTGCCGGGCGATAGTTCGGCGGCATTTCGCCGTGGTTGATGATCGCCAGTTTGAGCTGCGCAGCGTCGATGTCCTCATCCCGATGTGCGAGCCAGTGAATTGGCGCGGTGGTGATCGCTGGAATATTCTGTCGGGACAGATTCACCTGTGAGTTTCCGAAGACATCCCACGTCCAGCCGCTCAGCTCAAGGGTATGCTGATGCGTCAGAGTTTCACCATCATTGCCTTCGTGCTGCAACTGAATGTGGCATGTTTGTACGCCGAAACGGAAGTTGCCGGAACGCTGACCGGTTGCACCGTATGGAAAGCGAACGAAGATGTCCTGGTGACTCAGAATGTCGAAGTGCCGGCTGGCTCGACCTTGGTCGTGGAGCCGGGTGTAACCGTTCGTTTTGAGGCCAACTGCCGGCTCACCGTGAATGGTGAACTGCAAGTCCTGGGGAGCGACGAGCGGCCGGTTCGGCTGACGAGTGCATCGACGGAGCCGGAACGAAATGACTGGACCGGCATCCTGTTCCAGCAAGGATCCACAAGTGCCGGACTGGACAACGAACAGGAGTATCAGTCCGGTTCCAACCTGTCGCATGCGATCGTCGAATACAGCGGTGGCGTCGCTGTGCTGGGCTCGTCGCCGCTGATTGAGCATACGACCATCCGGCATTGCCGCAAGAAGAAAGGGGGTGGGCTCTATCTGTGGAATTCTCACTCACTGGTGCGTGGTTGCCACATCACCCGGTGCTATGCAGACGACACGGGCGGCGGAGTCCGCTGCGAACAAGGGCATCCCCAAATCGTCAACTGCACAATCAGTCACAACTGGGCCAAGTCATCGGGAGGAGGCATCTCGACCGATTATGGCAAGACGACAATCACCGGCAACGTGATCGAACACAACGCGGGGGTTAAAGGAGGAGGAATCGGAGCCGGCATTCCCGGTCTCGGCGGCACGACGCACACCGGCAACAGCCACAGTCTTCCCGAGATTCGTGGCAACACGATTCGGCACAACTTTGCCAGCAATTCAGGAGGTGGCGTCTATGTACTGGGCACTGCCACGATCATCGCCAACCGGATCCACAACAACGTGCTGGGATACGGGGCGTGGGATCTCAACCCTGACAAGCCACGAACTCCAGCAACGCGGTTCGACCACATTGGCAGCGGAATCTGCCTGCGTGGTTCGTACGGTGGCCCCGTTGACATCAGCGGCAACTTGATTGTCGCTAACCGGGGTGCTCAGTGGGGTGGCGGCTTACACGCCTGCGAAGTCTCCGGCCGCATCGTCAACAATCTGGTCTCTGGCAATCAAGCCGCCCAATCCGGTGGCGGAATGAGCATCGTGCTGAAGAAGTGGGGCCGCGTCATCGGCAGTCTGGACTACGGCACTCTGATCGAGATTGAAGGGAACACCATCAGGGAGAACAGAGAGGCGGGCATCGAAGTGGCCGGTGGCGGCCAGGCGATCACGATTCGCAACTGCAATCTCGACTCCAACGAGAGGTTTGCCATCGCCAACTACTCCGGTCAGCAAGTCACCGCAGAGAACAACTTCTACGGGGCGACTGCGGCACTCGATATCGAGGAAGTGTTGTTCGACCAGGCGGACCATGCCTCAGCGGGTCGCATCATCCGTAGGCCGGCGACGGAACGCTTGAGCCAGCCATCGTTGCCAGAATGGGCCGATCGAGATCGGATGCTCATGACCTCGGCCCCCGTCAATGTGGAAGGCGGTCCGGCACTCCGCGCGGCCGGTGACTCCAGTGCGGCGGTCGGCGTCGGCTGGGAAACTCCCGCTGGACTGACGCCCGCGGGCTACCGCCTCTACTTCGAGCAGGAGGACATCTACAGCAAGGCTCCGTTCGGAAGCAGTGGACGTTGTCGTGAAGGTCTGTCTCCCCTGGAGGCAGACGCACCTGGCATTCGACTCACGGGACTGACGGCAGGAGAGACGTACCGATTTGCGGTCACCTGGGTGGACGAAGCTGGGATCGAGTCGGGATTTTCTGAAGTTGTGACCGTGCGAGCGGAGTGAGCGAACCAAGCATTCAATGAACATTGTGGATTGAGACGAGGACGAGCGACATGACCAGATGCCTGCTGATTCTCTTGCTGACAGTTCCTGCTGCGAACGCGGCCGACGTGGTGATCCCGAACCCGTCAGACCTCGGGAAGGTCTCAGCGGATCGCAGCCGGCTTGTGGTCTCTGGCCCCGACGACACCGAGGGGGTCGAGCTTTGGGATCTCGATACGCGCAAGCTGCGACACCGTATCGGAGCAGGCGAGCCCACCGCATTGGCGATCTCTTCATCAGGTAACCTCGTTGCCAGCGGTGACGAGGAGGGCCAGGTCACCGTCTGGAATGCGGAGGATGGCAGCGAGGTCGCCAGCTTGTCGATCGAAGGCAAGGTTCGCTTCCTGACTCTGTCTGATGATGGAGCGATGCTGGCCTGCCGTGGTGAGTCGCCGGCGATCGATATTCTCTCCGTGAGCAATGCCGAGAAGCTCGCATCCATCACGCCCGATTCCGACCTCACCGTTTTGCAGGTGGCGCAGTTCAATCCGGATGGATCATTCTGGGCCGTCTTCGGCACAGGGGTCTACTACTGGGAAAAGGGAGCGGATCCAAGGAAACTTTCTGAAGAGTCGCCACTGACAGATGCCACGGTCTCGCCAAACGCCGAAGTCGTTGCTGCCCGTGCGGGAGACGAGATTCTCCTCTGGACGGCGGAGGGGAAGCAGGACTACATCGATGCCGAAGACGAAGTCAATTTTCAGTTTTCCAATGATGGAAGACGTCTGTTGGTGCTCCGCTCGGACCAGAAGTCGCAAACGGCCGACGTCTGGTCGTGGGCCGACGGTTGGGGCAACTTCGGGATCGACACCAGCATTGAGGGGATTCACAACGGCTTGTTTGTGCTCTCGGCAAGTGGTGGGCAGTGTGCCTACGCCGTGGCGGATACGAGGGATCAACGGGTTGCCGTTCGCCAGGTCGCCGAAGGCGAATTGACCCTGCTCGCAGACGACTACCGCACGACCGAACGCCAGTTCCCTGTCTCGGGAATCACGTTTGCTCCAGGGAACAATCGCGTGCTGGTCCAGCGAGACTGGCTGCGTGGAAAACAGGAAGTCAGAGGAGTCTTTTGGTACCTGTGGGATTTGGCGGCCGAGACGACCACCGTTGCCTTGCCCTCCCGCAGAAATGAGGAATCAAAACAGATCCGGGAGCAAACTCCGCAGGTCATTGCCCGCAGCGCACACGACGAGAAGTTCGACGCGATCGAGTTCGTCGGTGGAGGGAACACCATCTTAGCGAGAGCCGAGACTCAACTGCACCTTTTCAACGCAGAGTCAGAACTTCCCGAGCGTCCTGCCAGACGCTGGAAGTTCGAGCGCAGCGGAGAGTTGTTCGGAGCCACGATCAAGGAATTCGACATCTCGCCCGACAACAAATGGCTGGCGATCGACTCCAACCGAGGGCAGCTCGCTCTGTTCGATGTTCCCAGCGGCACACTCAAGTACATGATGCCGATCTCTGATTTGTACAACCTCGGTTTCTCTGCAGACAGCCGCAAGCTGACGCTGCTCGCGTCTCACGGCTGGAGCCAGGTCGACATGCTCAGCCTGCGAACATCGGAGATCCCCTCGAATACCAAAAGAACCGATCAACCCCTGGACGACCGCTACCTCTATCCGGTCCGCTTCAACAGCGAGCCGGACACGCAATGCCTGATCAGTGCCAAAGACGGCTCGATTGCCCGGCAGGTGACGCCGACCAAAGTGAACCGGAGCGGGCAGTATGCGTTATCCAGCGACAATACCCGATTCGCTATCATGGCCCGCCGACTGGAGGGCCGTGGCTTCGGCATCGAAGTGTTTGACCTGCAGGAAGGCGGTTCCCGGTACGTCGCTGTCGATCTCGACTCGTACCTGGACATCGAGTTCGCACCATCGAACGACCAACTGATTGTCGCCACGGGAGACGCCATCGTCACTGTCAACTGGCGACGCAATCGGGTCGAACGACTCTACCCTCCAGAAGAAGGTGGCCTGTACGGCGTGGGAGTCGGCAGCACCTTGAACTACGTCAAGTGCTTCAACATCTCCTCAACAGGTCTGCTGGCTGCCGGCGGCTACGATGGCCAGATCATGCTGGTCGACTATGAGAAGCAGGAGCTGATTGGCGTCCTCGTTGATCGAGACGAGGAGGTCCAGGGCGTGCAGTTCTCACCCGACGGCCGGCACCTGTTCGCCAGCTACAAGTACCACACCGCGCTGTACGACTTGGAAGTGGATATGCCGGATCAAACTGCCTCTCTCGAAACCGCACCTTGACGCTCTGCTTTGCTCACGCTGCTTCAATTTGGTCTGGGCTTGCGCCTACTGGCCGTGCCCAGCGTTTGAAAGCCAAGCCGTGCAAGAAACGTCTTGACAAAACGTGCTGTCGTCATGCCTGGTGAATGATTGGCACACGCGTCACAGCGAGAATCAGGCCGACTTCCCCACTGATTCCATCAAGAGAATCGCCCGTTGCTATGCCGCGACGGGTCGTGGTATGGATCAGATAAAGTGGGATATGCGATCCAAAACTGACAACAAGGAAACGGACACGAACACCGATGACCGCGGCTCGGACTGGGAAATCATCGTTCGGGACGCGGACGTGTTGCCGCCGGCATTTGGCGGCAAGGCTCATCAATCTGGTCAGGATTTGCAGCGGCTAATGCAGCAGGCCGTCAAAGGTTGGCTGAGCAAGACACCTTCCCCGGCGACCCGTGACAGCTACGCCCGCGACCTCGGCCAATTCCTCAATTACCGCGGCATCGATCGGTCCCGACTCGATGAGTTGGCGAGAGTCGTTCCGTCTCACGTCGCCGCCTGGCGTGATCACCTGCGGACGTCGGGAGCGGCGAACAGTACGATCCGCCGCAAGCTGACGGCGCTGCGATCGTTGTTCTCCTACCTGCAAGTCTACGGATTCACGGGCGCCAATCCGGCCCATGGAAAGTTCGTCAAGGCACCCGCCGTTCCCCGCGACGGTAAGACAGTCGGACTGTCACCGCGCGATTGCCGACGATTGCTCGATGCTCCGTCGCTTACGACACCGGCAGGAATCCGTGACCGGGCACTGCTCGGGGTGCTGGCCTATTCCGCCTGCCGCGTTGGGGAACTGGTCCGACTCCGCGTGAGCGACTTCAAGACCCACGGCGAACATCGCGTGCTGCAGATTGAAGGCAAAGGTGGAAAGGAGAGAACGGTGCCGCTGCACCTGGAGGCCGTCGAACGTCTCAGTCACTGGTTGGATGTCGCCCAACTCCACATCGACCGCCACGGACCATTGTTCCGCCCCACTCAGTCACCGCGGGGCGAGGGACGCGACGGATTCCGCAACGCGTCGCTGTCCACACGAGCCGTCGAACGACTGGTCACTCGCTACGTGAAGCGGCTGAAACTCGATCCCGCCGTCACCGTCCACTCACTCCGCGTGACGGCTCTGACAACTGCCCGCGAACGAGGAGCCGACATTATCGACCTCCAGGACTTCGCCGGCCACGCCGACCCCCGCACCACCCTCACCTACATCCGCACCCGCGACCGACTGTCGAAGTCGCCGGCGTACGTCCTCAACTATTGACTACAGCGAAACTGGCGACCAGAAGCTTAGATCACACTCTCATGTGAGCTGCTGCTTTTGACTATGCCGAGGACGAGTTGGTAGGCATACCAATTGTTGAGTAAACTCCACCAATGCGATCACGATGGAAGGAACTCGATTCCACAACCCTGTTGCGAAACAGAATTGAGGACTTATCCCAAAGCCCACCATTGAGCCCAGTCGCTGGTGCACTTAGGGATCATGTCGAGTTCCTCGTCCAAGTCAGGGCAGCTGGATCAGACCAGATTCAACAGGTTGAGAGATGTTCCCAGGCGACCCTGAATGCTATTGACCAGTTGCCGCCTACTGAGCACATCACTGATCGTTTCTTCTTTGACGCATGTCTGATTCAATCGATCGCTACTGAATGGAGGGACACGGGTATTCCCATTCCATCGATGGTGTATCCAAAGTATGACGAAGACTGGTCATACAGACGAGTAATTCTCACGGCTGTTACGGATGGGCGAGCCCCGGCAGTAGACGTAGTCGGGTTTCATGGATCATCAGATTTGGTCGATGTCGACCTCTTGGAATACGCCTGGTTGCTGCACGAATTGGGGCATTCCGGCTTCTGTGCAAATCACGGCATCTTTCTCGAAGCGACAGCGGGAGTAGTCGATGATGCGGTTGCGCGGATGCGTGCGCGTGGGATCGCTCAATCAAGCGTCGCTCGGCATCGTTCACGCGAGATTGCTGATGAAATGGCAGAGAAGTGGAACGGGCAAGCGAGCCAAAACGGTTGGGCGATTGAAATTGTCGCCGATCTGCTGGGAGTCTGGGCAGCGGGACCCGCTTATCTCGATTCATTTCTACATCATCTTCACAGAGACAGTGTGAATCCCTTTCAGATCGATCGCGATCACCCGCCTTACGCCGTTCGCACTCCCATTGTTGCGGAAGCGGGCCGGCGGCTTGGATGGTCCGAAGTCGCAGACCAGATGGAAGGAGTGACAGCTGAGTGGAAACGTGATCAATCACATAACTGGCTGCGTTGTCATGAACTCTGCGATAGGTCGATTGTTGAGTCGCTCATCAGTAGACTGCTGGAAGTTTTCGATCAACATGGGATGCCCCGTTGTTCCAATGACAGTCTTGCCGTCGCACGAGATCACGCTCATGCTTCGGCATCTGTCGAGTTCGGCACACAACTGGTCATCGACGCGTATGTCGCGCACTGCGACTTGCCGATTGAGGAATTCCGCGTGTGGCACGCCGAAGTGATTGACGGGCTTGGGGCGCAGGTTATGCGATGATTCCGTCTGACTTGTATGAGCGAGAGAGGTTGAGAGCGCCAGAATCAGCCAACCGAAGTATCCACGGCAACGCGTGCCCCATGTCCATCTTCGTGAATCCCAAGTCGGCCTCCCAAAGGTAGTCTTGGAGTGCTGATGAGAAGTCTACTTCGCCGCAAAGAACTCGGAGTCGGACTACGGTCGGGTCAGCAGTGCCCTGTGTGAGGTAGGGCTGGCCAGTTGTGCTTACCAAAGCGCGGTCAGCTTCTTCCAGTCCAACCACGCACTGTCCGACAATCGGGTTCTCGTGTTCCCCATCTCGTACAGCCTCAACTCGCCACAATACGCCACGCTTGTGTGCCTCAACGACGGCCCATTTCCCAGTGCCACTAACGATTGAATCGTCCTTGAGGCCCTGAAGCAGTCGCGTGAGCCCCTCCATCTCGTTCCATTGATCAGCTCTACCGAGAATCGCTCCGTCACGAAAGAACAACACATCTTCGAAACCGATCGGCAATCCTGAAGCCTCCAGTTCTTTGCGAACAAAGTCGAAGATGGACCGCAATCCTGCTGTCAAGGACTGCGAGGGGATAGGTTCTGGCTGCTTGACGTCGACCGGAATTCGTTGAACGCGGAAGACGACCTCTCCGTCTGGATCGGCTAGCCCATGGCACAAACTAACCACGACGGTGTCATTATTCCGACCACCGACGTCAATCCCTACATGGACGTTGAATTGGAATGGTTCCGTCGGAAGATATGGCAGCCATCCGCACTTCACGAGGAGATTGTTGATGCACAGATCGTACTTCTGGATGCCTTGACGAAGTCGCTTCCGTTCCGAGTCAGCGAGTCCACTCTCGTCCTGTAAGGCGACCCGACGATCGACAGTATTGTCCCAGTGAATGCACTGCGATGGAATGCCGATCGCCTGCTTGATCAATTCGTGCGTATCATCGCTTTGGTAGACGTGGCGTGAGGGCTCCGGCAGTACTGCCAGCATTGCGTCGTAATTGCCTGACTCGACTCGCTGCCGGAGTTCGTTTACATCGGTGAAAACGAAACTCTCAAAGTGGGCGCTAACCTGCCGTTCCTCCATGCGACGATTCAGCGTTGCCTTCATCGCGTCGACAAGCTCATGGTCGGTTCGCTCAGGCTTTCCCTGATGGCGCAAAACATGGCTCGGCCAAGCGAGTAGTGGTTTCAGTGGGCTTGATCGCAGAAAGCCATGTTTCCCGACCGCGACTGCGCGATGTCGTGACCTGCGTCGCAGCCCATCCGCTGACAGCCTTGAAGCGGATTTGATAATTCTTGGCTCACCCCATTCATCACGTACGCGAACAGATGGAGGCAAGACGTTCAGCAACTTGTATCTCTCAGCAGCGACCGGCTTCGAATGCACTTTGGTCCGAACGTCGGCGACCTGAAACCCGTCAAGGATGTCGACGACCTCTTGCCGAAGTGACGCCCGCTCCGCAGGGCTCAAGATGGTATGACGGTGCAATTCACCAGTGCCCCAACTCGACTTGATGAACCTGAGTTCTGCCAATGGCAAGTTGAGTCTCTTGTCTGGAAACTCGATGCACGGAATCGACACGCGGCTCTGGAGTTTCTGTTCCTCTCGGGGAGACTTGGCCAGCTCAACCAGCGCGTCGGGTTCAGCGATCTCAACAACTTTGGCCCCGGTTCCTCCGCGTTCTCGCTGGTCCCACCACGCACGAACCTTCGCTGGATCGCCGTTACGGGTCGAGTAATTCTCCAGTGTCGTGGTCACATGATCTACGATGTTGTCGCCGTTTCCACGTTCCAGGTGAGCTGCGATCGGTCGCTCATCAAGGGTAACCGTTGAGACAATGATCTGAACGACGAGTCGACCGTCACTGAGAACTTTTGGGCGGACACTGAATTTGCGGCAAAAGCAAACCGAGATTCCCAAATCGTCGTCCGGCATCTGGCAGTAGTCACCGTAGTCTTTCCACAGTGGGCCAAGGTTCGACGTACTTTCTGTTGTAAAGCTCTTGAAGTGTTGCTTAATCGCATCCCTCAACAGAGCCAAGAGCACAGAGGTGTGGTCTGAACTGGAGGAAACATTGATGCGAACTTTTCTTTGAATGTTCCATCCTGACTCGACTCCACTGGGAAGATCCCACGATTCGGATGTCGCAACCACCGTATCTGAGACACCAAGAATCGATCCAGAGCCGCGAGCGGTGTCTCGATTGTTGCGCCTATGATTCCACATTGCGCTGACAGCGTTTTCCGCAGGAGTCGCAACTCTGTCTCCAACGCGAGTAACCTCGTACATGATCACTGGCACGGACAAGTGACGTTCGAACTCAAGCTCGAAAGCGTTGAGCACCAATGGTGCAGGCAACACCTCGCGGCGTCTGGGATGATGGGTACGGCGAGATTGTGTTCGAGCCATGATCAGTTCTTTCTGTGTGACAGATAGTACGTCGTCGCGCTGGCAACAAACGAGCTGATTACCGGAAGCCACTTGTCGAAGAGAGCCGTCAATGTGCTGACGGCCTCCATTTCATTGCACAGAATGAGAACAGTGACAGCGATGTAGTGGACAGCGAATGAACCAGCGAGAATAGCAACAAACGCATAGGTCTGCGTTTTTGCCGTCTCCGACTCGTGATTATCCTTCCACGATGTATCTTGTGCTGAGTGATTGATCTCTCCCCCTTCAATGACATCAATTTCCTGGTCGTCGGTCTCAGGTGAGGCAACGACCGGATCGCCGAGACCAGCTGCGCCTTCATGCAGTGGTGCATCCGTGCCGGACATGACGACAGCCTTTCAGGTAGTGGACTCAATCGGTCTCTGGAGCCAGTCGCGGAATCACCAGGACACGTTCCTCACCTGTCTCTGGATTCCGGACGGTGACCTCTGTGAATCCTTGGTGAGCCTGGCTTTGGAGTGCTCCACTTACTTCAATCGATTGGCGGACCGTGTCTGCCAGCGAGGAGAAATTCCCTCGATCCTTGATCTTCTCCAGGCTGTCGTAGCTACGGTCGTCAAATGAGAAAACCACTCGTTTTGCTTTTGACATGACTGCCCCTTTCTCGGTGAGAGGTCAATTCTTGACGACATCACCAATAGATACTATGCGACATCACATATGATGTCAATCTTCGGTCGAAGAGTATTTCAGAATTGACAGAATCACCGCGAACTCAGCCGGAAAGCAGCAAGTTGGGCCAGAATCGGAGCAGGCCAATCAGAGATTCTGTTGGTTCTCCATTCCGTCGTCACCTCACGGAATCGCCGGTGGCTACGTCGCCGCCGAATGGACGAACGGGATCTCTTCGGAGTCGGAGTGCTTCCACCGGTAACTCAGTAAATCCCATTTTCACCCGTGATTTATTGACGGCACGGCGCAAGTGGAGCAACTGGCGACGAACGGGGGCGTAGCGGGCGAAGGGAAGACTTGCGAATTCTCTGGCCAATGCCTCGACGTTTCGGTGCATGGCTCGTTCCAGGAAGTGAGCTTTGAGCTGCTTGTAGACGTCCGGGGCGATGCGGACGCTGGCGTGCCACTTTTGGGGTTGGCCCGGATTCTTGACGCCGCTGCGGCGGTAGCTGATGGAGTAGCCGGCGAAACGGATGGGTTGCCGGCGGCAGTCGCGGATCTGGTTGCGTTCGGCCGGCTTGAAGGGGTGGTGGCCGGCGGTCGCGACGAGGATGAACCAGTCGTCGTAGCGGAGGTACTGCATGTTGGCCAGGCCGGCTCGCTTCCGGCGGGACCGTTCCCGCTCGGAGATGGCGATGCCGTATTT
>CALJUK010001123.1 GCA_937975745.1 uncultured Planctomycetaceae bacterium
CGGATTCCACTGCGACGCGTCGAAGTTGCCAACTTAGTCGAGGAGAGAACGGCGCGATCGTCTCGGCAGAGTCAGTCCGGATACGATTGTCCCGGTGTGGTGCGAGATCGGCCGGATTCGGAGAAGGAGCGACATGTTGCACAATGAGACAAGCGTTGGTCTGAACGATGTTGTCGACATTCTCATCGTCTCCACAATGCTCTATCTCGCGTTGAGGGTTTTGCAATCGTCCACAAACCGAACCCTCGTTCTCGGGGGCGGCGGTTTGCTTGCGCTGTATGTCATTGCCCGAACATACGGACTCTTTCTCACCGAAGTGGTCCTCCGGACAGGAGCAATTGTCTTAATCGTTGCTCTGGCAATCGCATTCCAAGAGGACATGAGACGGACGCTCCGTCGGATGCGGTATTCGCGCTTCTTCGATTTGTTCCGTCCTGCGGCTGGTTCTCATCGGGAGCTCACTTTCGATCCTCTTGTCGAAACGGCATTTCAATTGGCATCCAATCACACCGGAGCACTCATTGTCGTCCAGGGGCGTGAATCGCTGGAGATGCATCTGCGCGGAGGCATCGAGATCTCGGCTCCGATTAATGTTGTTCTCATGCAAAGCATCTTTGATGCGCACTCGCCGGGGCATGACGGAGCAGTCATCATCCACCGCGAAATGATTTTGCGCATGTGCGTCCACCTTCCGCTTTCCCAACAGATTGACAAGATCGGGACGCGCGGAACGCGACACAGTGCGGGACTGGGATTGTCCGAGGTATCCGATGCATTGGCAATTATCGTGTCCGAAGAGCACGGAGACGTTTCGATTGCCGAGGGAGGGCGGCTACTCACAGTGACCTCGCCTGCACAACTTAAGCAATCTCTGGAGAACTTCTCTGCTCAGAGATTCGCGACTCCGTCGAAGTCGCTCAGTCGGCCTGCGTGGATGCAGCATCTGAGATTGAAGGCACTTTCCGTTGGGATTGCGACGATTGCCTGGTCTGTATTTGCGTCACATTCCGAAACGGTTCAAAAGACCTTTATCGTTCCTGTCGAATATCGCAATGTCGCTGCAGGCTTCCGTTTGGGGGACGATGCTCATTCGCAAATTCGTTTGACTCTTTCGGGGCACGACCCTGCGTTTGCTCTTCTCGCACCCAGTACGTTGAAGGCCACCGTGGACATGAGTGGAAGAGGGCTCGGCGACGTTACGATCCAAATGACCGAACGGAACTGTGTTCGGCCGGCGAATCTGCAAGTCTACGGTATCGAACCGCGCGTCCTCCGACTTCAACTCATAACAGTGGAGCAGCCTCCGATGGCCAAGAAACCCTGATCGAGAGTGCCATCGAGTCAGTCCGTCATCGCGGATCGGTCAACTGTCCGCCGATCCGGATGCTCCTTCGGGTTTGCCTCGGCTGACCCCGCCCCCTGAACCGAATCGATCGCAGCAATCGCGACTTGGCGATCGGACATGTTTGGCAGGAGGCGTGGCCAGAGGGTTCGCCCGTGAGGATTCTCAAAAGTGGAGTTTCCACAGAAGAGGTGCCTCGTCGACTTTGAACCGGCAGGCTGACGGGCAACGGTGCGCAACTACTTGTTATTCGCCTTCTTCTCTTGTTTCAGCTTGCGTTTTTCCTTTGGACTCAGCAGGGCCTTTTTCTGTTGTTCTTTCTTGCCCTTATCTTTACTTCCCTTATCACCCATCTCAGTGACTCCATGTTGGAACCCGAGTGTTTCTCGGAGTGTGTTCAGATCAGCTTGACGGATTCGGCACAGGGACCTTTTGGTCCGTGTCCTTCAGTGTACGAGACGCGCTGTCCTTCCTGGAGTTCGTCGAAGCTCACCCCCTCAAGGCTTGACGAGTGAAAAAACAAATCCTTCTGGCCCCCTGTGGCAATAAATCCGAAGCCTCGGTCTGTGAGTCGTTTAATCGTGCCTTCCGCCATTCGTCCGTTTCCTCAAAAAGTGTTCTGTCGCATTGTCCGCAAACACCATGTTCCGGCGTGTTTCGCGGCGAAGTACGCTATTCTATCGAGCGGACTGGTCAAACCACAACTCGCAGCCAATCCGCCAACGACTGATCGATCTCGGGCGGGAACTGTTTCGGCATTGGCGTCGTGAGAGACGTCATTGTTCTCGCGATCGGATTCCTGCAGCCAACCGGTTCCGGGGTTCAGAGCTTATACATCAGGCAGTCCAACGCGAAACGGTGCATCGAACTCGGAAGTCACCCTGCAGAAATCGTCCCTCGGAGTCGAAGGGCATGGTCGCTTGGAGGGGGAAACTCGGACGGGACAACCAACGCATCTGTGTGACCAGCCAGACTCAAGGCAAGACGACCAACGTGTCGGCCAGTTCGTTGACGTCGCCCTCGGAACGAGGCATGACGGGCGACAATCGCTGGCCGATGATCTGAATGGTTTCGCACAGCGCTACTGTAGGCGGACTGGTGCGCAGCCGCTGTGTGAATTCGTTGCATAGCTCGTCGATTTGCTGCTGGCCGAGTGTCTCCAGTACCGACTCGTCGGCAAGCACGGTTGCCATTCGCTCAAAACGGGAAACGTACAGCAGCACGCCGGAGGCTCCCGCCGTATGGTGCACCCGTCTGTCGAAGAAAACGCTCCGGGCTCGCAAATTCACCTCGTCGCGCATCTGTCGTGCTGGTGTAAACAGCCGCCGCAGGACGTCGACCCGACTCGATATCGCAGCCCCGGCCACAAATCCGACAACGACGGCCACAGCATTGATGGCAAACTGCCAAACGGGTGAAGGTGAGTCCCAGGAATTCACCATGTCATATTGCGCCGGTTGCATGAACCAAACCGCGAACAGGAGTGCAACGGCCGTCCATAAACCAACGACGTCTTCTGACCGGTCATAGCGCCCCGAACTGGCAGCAATGACCGGAATGATCTCGGCGCTCGTCAGGGCTTCTGCACTTTTGACGGCCCGATTGACGGCATCGCGATCCAATTGTGAGACCTGGGACTCGGGTCGAGACATGGTGCCTGCCTATTCTGGTGTTGATTCGGTTCAATGATCGATTGGTCAAGCGTCTCTCACAGGTGTGGCGCTCGACACCTGCGGACTGTGACACGGTGAGTTACCACGATCCGCTCGCCCCGCCGCCTCCGGAGAATCCGCCGCCAAAGGACCCACCGGAGTAGCCACCGCCCGAGCCGCTCGACCGGCTCGTCGCCATGTGATACAAAATCGTGCCGATGACTGCGAAGACCGCGCCCCAGAACAACCAGGCCCAACCGCTGCTGCCGCGGCGGATCAACGACACGACGGTGAAGATGCCCAGGCCGATGACTGCGGCGCCGATCCAGTATGTGGACGGGGAGACTGGCTTGGTGGGGAGTTGCAAGTCGCGAGCCAGCTTGTCCAAACCTTCGACCCCTGCGACGATTCCTCCCGAGAAATCTCCTTGCTTGAAGCGGGGGATGATGAGATCGTCCATGATCCGCTGCGCCTCGACATCTTTGTCACGCCGCCAGCCGGCTCCCAGTTCGATTCGGGCTTGGCGATCTCGCTGGGAAACCAGCAACAACATGCCGTAATTCCAGGCCGTATCGTTCACCTTGGCGGGGCCGATCTGCCATTGATCGAAGAGAAGCCGGGCAAACGTTTCAATGCGTAGATTGGCCCCTCCGTAATCGGCCATCGACTCGATGGTGACCACGATGATCGGTGCCGCCTTGTCGGTGAGCAGCGTGTCCGCCAGTTGGCGAATCTTCTGCTCGTCCGCATCGGCGATCATGTTCGCTTTGTCGAGGATGAATTCCCGATCGCCGGGCCGTTCGAGAGAAATTTGCCCCGGAAGCTGAGCCCAAGTGCGTGACGGGAGCCACAAACTGAAGATGCAAAGCAATCCCCAGAGCAGCGTTTGTCGTCTCAGCCGGGTCGTCAAGGTTGGCATCATGGCAATCCTTTTTACGAGTCGGCGGGGGAAGACAGGATACGGAAAAGTGTAACGTTGAAATGTTCGTAAAGGATCTTCGGAGTAGAAAAAGTCCGATCCCCTGGAGGATGCATCGGGATTTCACCGCTTGAAGCGACAACCGGCAGGGGGCGGGGGGCGGTTTGGACTGGTCGAAGTCTTATTCTGCGTCACTGCGGCGACGAAATGTCTCTCGATAGTCTCCGGGTCGCCCGACGGTGACGGATTGGGTGTTGAAGGAAAAGGAAGCCGACGTCGTGCGTACTCCGCGGCCGATCGGCTGGGCGATCCGCGGCAGAGGGATTTCGCAACGACAATACCACGATTTGTGATCCCGCCGAGCAATCAAGCCTGCATTGCGGTACAGCAAACGGTAAACTATCTGGTGGAATCGTCAGAGCAAAGTGAATCGCTTCCCCATACGGAGTCAGGCCAGACACGATGCCGCTACCCGATTCGGCCGCAGGTCAGACATCAGAACGTCCCGTTGTCCTTCTCACTGGAGCGACAGGGTACGTTGGTGGGCGATTGACTCCACTGTTGGAACAGCAACCGGTCACGTTGCGGTGTCTGGCACGCAAGCCAGAGAAACTTCGGGCCAGCGTGAAGAACTCGACGCAAGTCGTGCAGGGAGATGTTCTCGACGAAGCATCGCTCGAGAATGCGTTGCAGGGCGTCCAGACGGCCTACTACCTCGTGCATCTGATGTCTGGTTCCAAGGACTTCGAGAAGCAGGATCGACAGGCGGCGGAAAATTTTGCAGCCGCTGCCAGGAAAGCCGGAGTCCAGCGGATTGTCTATCTCGGCGGCCTGGGTGACGATGCAGACCCGAAACTCTCGCCACATCTTCGCAGTCGACATGAAGTCGGCCGCATCTTGCGAGATTCTGGCGTGGAGACCATCGAGTTTCGTGCGTCTCTGGTTATTGGAACGGGCAGTTTGTCGTTCGATTTGGTGAAATCGCTGACCGACCGGCTGCCGGTCATGCTTTGTCCGAGTTGGCTGACAACACCGACGCAGCCCATTGCTGTTGATGACGTGCTGGCCTATTTGCTGGCGGCAAGGGAGTTGCCACCCGGTGTGAGCCAGATTTTCGAGGTCGGCTGCGAGGATGTCACCACGTATGGCGGAATGATTCGGGAATACGCGCGCCAAAGGGGGCTGCGGCGGTGGCTAATCTTTGTGCCGGTGCTCACCCCTTACCTGTCCAGCCTGTGGTTGGCACTCGTGACGCCCACAGCCTTCGAGGTTGGTCGGCACTTGATTGAAGGCTTGAAGAACCCGACCGTGGTCCGGGACACAAAGGCCTTGCGAGTCTTTTCGATTCACCCGATGAGCATTCAGGATGCCATCGAGAAGGCCATCGCTCCCAAGACCAGCTGAACGGTCGCGTCAGACTTTTGGCGAGCTTTGTCAATGCGCACTGTCGCTCCGCCGCACGGCCCGAAGTCGGTACAGCGGGCCCGAGCCATCGATCCGCGGAACGAGGGGAAGGACGTCTCATTCGATGATTGGATTGGAAACGTTGAGCCTAGTACGCATTGCGTACAACTGTGGCGGCGTTTGGACGCCGAATGGCCTGCGAATCAGGCAGTTTACGCCGCCGGAACCCGTGACGGTGAAACGCTGCTCGCTCTAAATGCGGTGTTGGCGTTCCAAGTCCACCAACTGGGTGACAAGATCAGAGTGCCCATGTACCCAGAAGACATATCGCGGCACTTGCTTCTCGAGGGTGCGTGCCATAAAGGGTTCGCCCCAAAAACTCAACAGAGCTTCGGTTTGTCCGCTGTGCTCTGTCTCAGCCAAGATGAATGAAACGGTCTTCGGAAGTTTTCGCCAGCGTGGTTCGAGAACTTTTCCAGTTGCGTCACATTCCCTTATCTTGGGCAGCATGTTCTCTTCCCACAGTTCTCTTTCGCTCTCGTCGGAGATGAACTGGATTGACCGAACAAGGGAATTCTCGATGGCTGGCTTCAGCAGCAGATCGAAGACCTCCTGCGATCGGAACATCAGGAAGCAAACATTAAACCACACCATTTCGCCGCGAGCGGTTTCGACGAATCTACGACTCTCGGATCGCAAGTAGCGAGGACCAACCAGGACTGCGGCGGGTGCTTCGAGCGAAGATTCAATGCTTTTGACGTCGCCCTTGATCTGATGGACCGCTTCGCCCAAATGTTCGTCATGGCTTTCTCGCCGCAAATCTCGAAACAGCAGAATTGCCAACAGGACAAGGACGATGGTGAACAGCACCTCGACATCGACGATATCGAGGAGATGCAGCACGATGGCAATCATGGCGGCAGCGATTCCCGCAATCACATCCCAATCGATACGCAGTAGTCGTTTCATGTCGCCGTTTTCTTCCTGTCCGCAACACGTTCAGGTTTGTGACTTCCCACAGCCACGACACGTGCTGCGCAATACTACAGAGTCTCGAGTTTACCGCCAAACCTGACGCGGTCGCGGTTGAACAGTGCCTCCGGAGGCCCTTTCGGTCCCGGTTCCGGACCTCGTCACATCCGGTTTGGTACCCGTAAGGCCTTTCTGCATTGTGTCTTAACTTCACTTGGAGATAACGCGAAATTCGCAGTAAGGGGTCGGACATCGCTTGAATTTCCCTCGAAAACCGGGCCGATGTTCAAACCATCGGCCCCAGACCTTGGCGAACGTGGGTGAAATCGGGAGAATGAGGCGACGCAAGCGTAGGCGGGTGCACTTTTTCGAATGGTTCAATTGCTACCGGTAATGTTGTCACCCGCCACCGAATACGACCAGCAAGAACTCCAGTCGTTGGGACTGACGTCCGCACGATTGCCCAGGCATATTGCCGTCATTATGGATGGCAACGGACGATGGGCTCGTGAACGGGGGTTTCCGCGGATTGAAGGACATCGGCGGGGTGTCAAGTCGGTCCGGATTATTGTGGAAGAATGCGCCCGGATCGGCATCGAACAGCTGACCTTGTACTGTCTGAGTAACGAGAACTGGAAACGCCCCCCGCGCGAACTCGATCTGCTTATCCGACTGCTGAAACAGTTCGTGGTGGAGGAACGGTCAGAGATTATGCGGCAGAACTTGCAGTTCGCTACGATTGGTCGTCGCGACAGTCTGCCGGCTGAAGTCTTACGCGAGATGGACAAAACAATTGAGTGCAGCCGCAACAACCGGGGAATGCGACTGTGCCTGGCGCTCGATTATGGCAGCCGAACCGAGATTGTCGACGCAGTTCGAGCCATTGCAGCGTCAGCGGCCGAAGGGCGACTCGATCCGGCAAAGATTGACGAAGGCGTGATCGCCGACCATCTCTATACAAACGGGATGGCCGATCCCGACTTGGTGATTCGTACGGCCGGTGAGATGCGGGTGAGCAATTTTTTGTTGTGGCAGATCAGCTATGCGGAGCTGTGGGTGACTGAAAAACGCTGGCCCGAGTTCCGCCAGGCCGAACTTCACCAGGCACTCCGAGACTATGCCAGTCGCGATCGGCGGTTTGGAGGTTTGAGCTCCGCGAGCGAGTCCGATCAAATGGCGGAGGCCAAGCGACCGTCCGCTTGATTGGCTGGCATTCAGGGCATTGTGATTGTTGAACTGAGTTGTTTTCGAACCTTGTTCCCCTCCGTGATGGAAGTAGCCTGGCATGCTGGGTTGGCGATTGTTGATCTCAGCCGTCCTCGTGTCCGGGATAACGGCGCTGTTTTATTTCGATCATCGGAGCGGTGCGAAAGCTCCCTTTTTGCTGGCGTTGTGTTCGGTCCTGGTTCTGCGCGCCACATGGGAAAGCGTCGGCCTGTTGCGGACCCGATCGTTCAGCCCATCACTGCTACTGGTGTCTGGCTGCTCGCTGGGGATTCTGTGGCCCGGCTGGTGGCCCCACTGGAACCAGGGACCCTACGATCCGTCACCCGCTCCGCTGTCGGAACTTGGTCCGCCAATGCTCTGCTATGCGACATGCGTCTTGATTCTGCTGCTGGCGGGGGCTGTCCGATACGACGAACCTGGTCGCGCGATGGAGACATTGGGGGCCGAACTGCTGATTGTCAGCTATGTCGGCGTCTTGCTGACGGTGACCGCCCAACTCCGCTGGGTGGCCGGTGCCGACGCCGGTTATTTGGCCCTCGGTTCAATGCTGGCCGCCGCCAAAAGTGGTGACGTCGGCGCCTACGCGTTTGGCAGAATGTTTGGCCAGACAAAGATGTTCCCGAAGTTGAGTCCTGGCAAAACCTGGATGGGAGGCGCAGGGGCTCTGTTTGGTTCGGGCCTTGGGGGCTACATCGCACTGACTTGGGGCCCTCAACTGGTTAATCCCACCTGGCCGGCTTCGCCGTGGCCCTTTGCCGTTTTGTACGGGGTGGCGGTTGGCATCGTCGGCGTGGTTGGCGATCTATGCGAATCGCTCATCAAACGGGACGTCGGCCGCAAGGACGCCAGCAACCTGATGCCGGGCTTCGGAGGACTGCTCGACCTGCTCGACAGCGTGCTCTACGCCGGCCCCATCGCCTACATCCTGTGGACGACACTCCCGCTGGCCGCGTGGCGGTAGGTCTCTTGTCCAGGACGCTGCCTCGTCGGTCAGAATGACGTTGGTCGGACGTCGGCAGTATTCCGGGGCATCACGGCTCCATTCGGCCGTGTTCTGTGCCTTCCACCGGTCCGGGGTCACGGAGTCCCTGCCAGAGCATCATCAGGCCTCCAAGCAGTGAGAACGCGGCTGCCAGCCAGAAAATACCACTTCGTAGCCCCAGTCCACTGTTGCTGAACAGCCACAGTCCCAACAGCGGCGCCAACAGCCCCCGGATGCCCGTCAACGTGACGTGGACCGAAGTGTAAAGCGCAATGTGGGCGTCTCGCGCGAAGTACTGACTTCCCGTCAGCCAGTTGATGACGCCTCCGCCATTTCCAATCGACCAGATACTGGCTCCGACCACAAACAGCCACACTTGGTTGAAGTCACTTCCCAGGGCGTAGCAGGCAAAGCCAAGGCCCGCCATCATGTTGATCGCGAAGCGGCCGACCATCGGATTGACCCGGTCCAGAAACGGTCCCCACATCGGAGAGGATGCGGTCACCAGAACGGCGGGCAGAATCGCCACGCACAGGCCGATGACTTCGCTTCCAGCGTGCAGGTCTTCCTTGAGAACTTCCGCCACAAACGCGACCGCCAGATGATTGGCCAGGCCGGCCACTGCCGTTCCGAACTGGTACTGCAAAAAGCGACCGTCCCTCGCGAGAACTCCAATCGCTTGCGCGAACATGGACCATGGTGGACGTGACTCGTCCCGATGAAAGACGTCCCGACGGCGAACCGGGATGCGGGCGTAGCTGAAGGCCGCAAAGACCATCAGGGCCCCGACCAGACAGTACAAGCCAGAATATCCGGCGGGCCAGAGTTCGAACCAGCCGAACCCGATCCAGGTAATCGCCAGTCCCGATGTGGCGGCGACGGCCTTCAGCCAGCCGACCGCTGTTCCACGCTTCAGAGGCGGGTAGACCGCGCGAAACATGTTCATTTCGGCGACGCGTGGCGCGACGTTGATGATGAGCGTCAAGACGATCAGGGCTGTGAACGCGTCAGTTCCCAACTGGGGGAGAGCTGTCAAAAACAGCAGTGTTCCGATCAGACTGGCCGGATACACAACCAGCGATCGCATCCGGATCCACTGCGCGAGATAACTGATTGCCGGGCTGAGGAGACTGGTTCCGCCGAACGCCGCCGCCAGCACAGCCAGGTGTGTTTCGGTTCCGTCCAGAACGGTTTTGAGCGCAACCGAAGACAGGGGGTACAGCGCGATGTAAGCGCCATATCCCACATTGAAGCGTGTCTCCAACTTCAACGCCGGACGACACCGGACCGGTACCTGTTCCCACACCGCATCGAGCCAACCGGTCCGCGTCCGCTCCCCGTTGGGCGGTGGGGTTCCGCGGGCATTACTTTCCACGCAACTCGCGACCGAGCTTGGCGATCATCTCCTGACTTTCCTTCCGAGCCACATTGAACGTCGCCACGCTCCGCGCCGGATCCTTCAGGGCATCCAGAATAATTTGCTCCGCTGCCATCAGCTGACGACACGCTTCGGGGACTTCGCTGGCAATCTCGTGCGGAATCGTGCTCACGCCGTTCAGATCGCCATGCAACAAATCACCCGGATAAATGCAGATTCCACCGACAGTGACAGGGACGTTGATTGCCAGGGTATGACAGTAGCCATGAGAGCAAATCGTGCCGTTCGTGAACGCCGGAAAGCCGAGTTGCTCGACTTGATCGAGATCGCGGCCGGCACCCGAGGTGATAATGCCCCGGGCTCCATAGGCCTGGTAGGTGCTGCACATCACTTCGCCAAACGTGGCCGAGACAGTCGGTTCGTCGACGTCCTGGTACACAACGATCGGTGGTCCGGGGGACTGGCTGAAGGCTTCAATCTGTTCCCCCATGCCCGCATAGACATCTCCCGACCGCGGGGGGGACATACTCCGGAAGGTTGACGTCACGGCGTATCCGACCATCGGGGGCATCTTCGGAAAACAGGCCCGGATGGTGTCGTTCATGTAGCCGGTGTTCCGCGGGCGAATGTCCCACAGTTCAATCACGTTGCAAATTGTGGGCGTGTCGTACTTTGCCAACTCCGCCAGAACATTGTTTGACAAACCGTCGTTGGGACCCATGTCTCGCCTCACTCGGACCGATAGACTTCTTGCTGACTGTAGTGCTTCGGATGCCGGCAGAATTGCAGGATTCCGCCGAGCAGCCGCTTACTATAGCCAATTGGTCTGCGGGCGGACACTCAACCGCAAACCCGTCCGGCGCCCCAGTCCACCAGCCGATGACAGAAGCGGAACGTTGGAGGAAGGTCCCGTGGCCAAGCTTGCAGGGGCCGACTGAAATCGTCAGAATACCGGCTTGTGAGATCTGCCGTGCCATCTCCGGGCAACACACGACCCGAATGTCGGCAGCTTGGGGCGATTAGCTCAGTTGGTTAGAGCGCACGGTTCACATCCGTGAGGTCACAGGTTCGAGTCCTGTATCGCCCACTAGAGCGCGCTGCGCCTAACTGTAGCGATAACCGCAGTGGCGGATGTAGTTCC
>CALJUK010001124.1 GCA_937975745.1 uncultured Planctomycetaceae bacterium
CAACCGGGCTTACGGTTTCAAAGCGGCACGTGAGCGACCTGTCTTTGCAACAATTGGCCTTCGCAACCAGGGCTGGGCGATCACGAGCAAATCATTCCGATTTGCCGATTTCGCTGCCCTCGCTGACGTTGATGCGAACGTCCTGGGATTGAATGTCGAAAAGGTCGAGAAGGCTCAGGGCAAGAAACCGGATGCCTACAAGGATTACCGGGCAGTCCTCGACCGGAAGGATATTGACGCCGTCATGATTGCCACGCCGGACCATTGGCACACCAAAGTGGCCGTGGAAGCGATGCGGGCCGGGAAGGACGTCTACTGCGAAAAGCCGCTTACGCTGACAATCGACGAAGGAAAACTCATCGAAAAGGTCGTCAAAGAGACCGGCCGAGTCTTCCAGGTCGGGACCATGCAGCGCACCGAATCCGGTCAGCGTTTCCTGCAGGCCATCGCATTGATCCGCAACGGCCGCATCGGCAATGTGCAGAAAGTGACCTGCGGGATTAACCGCATGGAAGCCTCTCCGGTCATTCCCGAGGCCGCGGTACCGGAAGGACTGGATTATGACTTCTGGTTGGGGCCGGCACCGAAGGTTCCCTACCGGGCTCTGCCGGAAATGCGAAAGGGGTACGGCGGTGGCGTTCCCCTTTACAGTAACTGTCACTACTCGTTCCGGAACTGGCACGAGTATTCCGGCGGAAAGCTGACCGACTGGGGTGCCCACCATGTCGATATTGCCTGCTGGGCTCTGGGGGCGACTGAAACCGGCCCAAGCAAGATTACGCCGGTCGAATACTCGCTGCCCGTTGAGTACAAAGACGGGCATCCTGTCGTCGACGACCAATACAATGCGGCCACGCAGTTCCGCATCCGGGCAGAGATGCCCAACGGCGTGGAGTTGATCATCACCAGCGAGGGAGACAACGGCATTCTGTTCGAGGGTACGGAAGGCCGATTCTTCGTGAACCGCGGGAAGATTACCGGCAAGCCGATTGAAGACCTCAAGGAAAACCCACTTCCGGAGAACGCGATTGAAGCCGTCTACGGGGGGCCAGTCAGCGAGAACCATACCGCCAACTTTATCGAAGGGATGAAGTCTCGCAAACAGCCGATTTCCGACGTCTGGTCGCACAACCGGATGCTCGAGATCTGTCACCTTTCGAACATCTCAATGCGACTGGGCCGCGAGTTGAGCTGGGATCCCGTGGCACGCGAGATTGTCGGTGACCCACAGGCCAATTCATTCCTTTCGCGAGAATATCGCAAAGGGTTCGAAATTCGGGCGTAGTCCGAGTTCGCCATGAAGCATGATTCAGGGGGGGACTTCTCGCCAGTCCCCCCGATTGTTCGTGCGGCGTCATCACTGGCCAGTGCGCTGCGTGGGACGGCTGCTGATCGGTCCTTCCAGCATCGAAAGCGACACATTCACGAAGTGGACACCACTTCGATTCATGAAGACCGTGCCGACGTGGGAGTTATCCAGGGGGATGGTCCGGGCCGAGTAGTATCGCGCCGCGATGGGTGTCTCGGGCAGAAGAATGACTGTCCGCCGGGTGTTCCAAGTCTGCCCGTCATCCAGGGAGAGGTTGTACCGCAGGCCTTTGTTGTCGTGGCCAATTCCCCACGTGACCATCACTCGGCCGTCGGGGAGTGTCGTCAGATGTCGGCCTTCGGCATTGTCCCGCTTGTCGGGAATTGCAGGAAAGCCGTCAATCGACGACCAGGTCCTCCCATGATCGGTCGACCGCAGCAGGACCGGCCCCATCGCAAGCAGCGCTCCGCCGGCCACTCGCGCAATCTGCTGGAATTCGTGTTGGACTCCATCAGGGCCAACGAGCCGGAATGTGGTCGTCTCTCGCGAGACCGGGTCGAACAGCCGTGGCGGCCCGACACGGAGTGGCAGCAGCCAGCGGCCTTCACTCCACGGAAGGACGTTGTGCCGGACTGCTCCCAGATGCTTCCCGTCCACCGGGCCAATCACCTGCTGGTCACTCCAGGTTTGCCCCTGATCGGAACTGAGCGAATAGACAAGTGCCCGCTCGTAGTAGCCGTCGTTGGCTTTGTCGTCGGCGATGTAATTCCAGGTCACAAGGATTCGACCATCGGGCAGTGTGTCGGCAGTTCCGGGATAAATTTCGAACTTGGGAGCGGCCCGGATCGAATCCGGTCGGTTCGCCGAAGTCGCAATCTGTTGTGGAGCCGACCATGTGGTTCCGTCGTTGGTTGATCGGGCACACATCAGCACGTCATCGCCTTGGTAGACGACGACCAGCGTTCCGTCATGAGCGCGGCAGATCGAAGGGTGAACGTGGCCGCTCATCTTGGCTGACAGAATTGCCACCGGTTCGATTTCAGCCAAGGCACAATCTGCGGTGGCCAAAAATGCCGCCGCGAGCAGACTGAAGTACCAACAACATTGCGATGGATCACGTCGGCACTGCATCAGCCTGCCCCCTTACTGTGGATGAGAGGTTATGCCACCTGGACACAACGCGAACGACGCGTCTTGAGGATGTGGACAACGGCACTGCCAGCAGGCGGACTGGTGACACAACTGTTCCGACATCCTGAGCGGATGGTTCTCATAACTCCTTCCAGATGCCTGCGTGAGGCGCCAAGAAGTAGCCCTCGTCGTCGGCAGTCACCGGTGGCGGGCTGTTGTAGTCCAGCTGGTCAATGTTGTCGCAGAACTGGAACTGCGAATTCACGACCTCGTCCCAGGTCACAACTTGGTTGGTGTGGGCTGCCGCACGTCCCATCAGAGAGGCGTAGTCCGAATAGACAGCTCGTTTGGCTTCGTTGTGCGGTTTGTCGTTGCGAATGCTATCGATGAAGTTGATCCACTCGTAGTCCCAAGGGACGTGTTCATCGGGTTTCGGAGACCACGCGATGTTGTCCGTTGAGATTCGCTGGTCATTAAACATGTGGACTGTTGCTTTGTGGACGTTGCCGGAGAACTGGCCGGCCTTCTTGCTGCAATGCACGAATGTGGCAAACTCCTGGTGCCCTTTGAGAGCCCGACGGAAGCCACAGAACGCCTTCCGGCCGTCCGCGAAGGTATACTCCATCGAATAGATGTCATTGTTCTGGCCGTGGTCATCACTGCCGACCTCGCGTGCCCCAAATCCGTGACAGGAAATCGGCCAGGAGTTCATCAACCAGCAGCACTCGTTAATCTGTTGGAGGAGTTTCTAGACCATATTCCCGGAAACAGCCAACATCAGGGTGGTTTTGCTTAACTTAAGCTTCTCCCTGAGACTGTTGGATGCCTCTCCCATATCTCTCATCCAGTTGCGGGAGGTCAAGCGATTGGCCCTGATGTATTGCAACTCGCCCATTTCTCCACTCTGAATCTTGTCGATCAAGGCTTTGCGCGCCGGTGAGTGGCGACATTGCAGGCCCGCAGCGATCTTGATGCCTTTCTTCTCGGCCTCTTCGCCTGCTCGCAGCATCCGATGCAGCCCCATTGGATCGGAGGCGAACGGTTTTTCCATAAAGACGTTGATCCCCTTGCTGACCGCGTACTCCACATGTACCGGCCGCACATAGGCGCGTGTTGTACACATCGCAATGTCGCCAGGTCTGAGGATGTCGATGGCTTGTTTGTATGCGTCAAACCCCAGGAACTTCCGCTCCTCCGGCACGTCAATTTCGTTCCCGTATTGTTTCTCGAGGGCAGCCACCAGCAGATTGCTGCGGTTAATCTCCAGGTCGGCAACGGCGTACAGTTTAATCGGCCCCTGTTGGTAGGTGTTCAACGCATTGGCCACGGCACCCGCGCCTCGATTGCCGCACCCAATCAACGCCAGGCGAATTGTGTTGTCTTCCGCCGCATGGACTACAGGAACTTTTGCTCCCAGCGCGGCGGCTCCCGCCATGAACAGACTCCCCTGTCGCAGAAACTCTCGTCGGCTACCGGCCGAATCGCGTCCGGGATTTGTCATGGAACTGTTCCTCTCAAGTGTGAAGCGTTGACACGAAAATGAAGTCTACAGAAGTTCGCCGACCCGAATATCCACTGCTTCATGCCTTGTCGAGTCTGCAGGCGGGGCAGCGACTCTTGTCACGAATGCTGAGGAAACCCGCTGGCCACCACAAACTGCATTCCCGGCGGTCAGATGATGCCAGGATGGCGAAAATGTCGTGCAACAGAAGCCGAAATCGGTCACCGGATTGGCCATTGGAATTCTATCCGAATTGACACCGCCGCTGAACCGCGAAGATTGGCTCAGGTGATAAATGCACTGACCGGTCGACGTTGGTCTGGTACGTGACGGTGGAACGCATGTCGGCGGGATTGTCTGTGTCGGCGGTAAAATGGCGGCTGCACAGTCGCGCAGCAATGTGTGTCTCGTATTCCCTCCTTCGCACAAAGAGATTCCCTTCATTCGCCTTAACGACTATCCTGTACACGGGAGAGAGTCATTCAAGCATGCATGGCATGCCTTGTGCGGGAACAGATTCATGCGACGTCGAACATTTCTGGTGGCATCCGCGCTGGGCGGAGCTGGGATGGGTTTCGGGAAGGCCACTCCAGCCGCACCGCTGTCAGAGAGATCCGGTTCGCATAAGTCAGCCAAATCGACGATTCTGTTCTTTCTGTGTGGCGGGGCATCACACCTCGATATGTGGGATTTGAAGCCGGGGGCTCCGCTGGAGTATCGTGGGCCATTCCAGCCAATCGCCACGTCGGCTCCGGGCGTCAACTTTTCGGAGCACCTTCCACTGTTGTCACAACAGGCGCATCACTTGGCTGTGGTGAACTCGGTTGCCGGCACAGTCAACACCAATGACCACCATGCGGGGTATTATCACAATCTGACGGGGCACGTGCCGGACCAGAGTTTCGTCATCAAGGGAAATAACCGGACACCACAACCGGACGACTGGCCGTTTATGGGCTCTGTCGTCGCAGCGCGCCGCCCAAACCACCCAAATCTCCCCAATGCCGTGACGCTTCCTCACATGCCAAGCCGGGCACCATATACGCGTCCCGGTCAATTCGCTGCCCGCATCGGTGTCGAATACGATCCACTTTACATTCACGGCAGCAATGAAGAACCGCTCAGCTTCCGGGGACCAGCTCTCTCGCTTGAAGGGGGCATCACAGCGGACCGGATGACAAGACGGTTTTCACTGCTGCAGGAACTGGATACCGCGCGACGCCGCTTTGAAGAGACACGTAGCATCGCCACCCTCGGTCGCCATCAGGAGCGAGCATTTTCGCTGCTGCTTTCTTCCCAGTCGACGTCGGCCTTCGATTTGTCGCAGGAGTCACCTCGAACGATTGATCGCTACGGTAAAACGATCAACGGAATGAGCCTTCTGGTGGCCAGACGCCTGGTTGAAGCAGAAGTCCCGTTCGTGACCGTCTTCTGGAAGGGGAATCTCGACAAACTCGGTAAGAAGTGTCTCAGTGCCGGAAGCTGGGACACCCATGGCAACAATTTCAACTGTCTGAAGGACGATCTGCTTCCAGAGTTTGATCGGGCGTATTCAGCATTGATCGAAGATCTGGCCAACCGCGGGCTGCTGGACCAGACCGTCGTTTTGGTCACGAGCGAAATGGGACGAAAACCCAAAATCGGTGATCCACGTTCGGGGGGCAGTAGTGGGGCGGGGCGAGACCACTGGACCCACTGTCTCACGGATGTCCT